>NZLH01000115.1 GCA_002694155.1 Pusillimonas sp.
GCTGGAGCTGGGCCAGCAGGATATTGAAGCGAGCGTACAGGGTGAGTTTCGGCTGCTGGAGTTGGCGGACCCGTGGCCTTTCCATGTGTGGATTGAAACCAATGCCAAAAGCGAAAAGCCCGACTCTTTGTTGTGTGCTCGGCGCTTCCTGCCCGACTTGCCCCTGGTTTCCACCGATTCCGATTCAGCTGGCCCTGGGCCCGAAGCTGGGTCAAACTCTGAGTCTGCTACGGAGCTGGATGCGGTCAGCACGTTTTGCGCCGTTGATTTACGTGCCGAAGCACAAGGATCCATGCATGCCGCTAAAGTAACGCTTCAGGGTGAGGGGCAAGACTTGCAGCTTCAGGCCGAGGCTCAATTGCACCCGCAGCAGCCATTTCCATTGCACTCGACGAATTGGTCGCTTGTGCTGGGTGACGGCTCCTCGCTAACGGGTGATATTAATTGGGCCGGCGATGAACAGGGGGGCGTGAACCCAAACCATCTGATCGGGCAAATTGCTTCCCAACGTTTGAATTTAGGCATGGTATTACCCGAGGCGTTACCGCAGGCCAGTTTAACTGCAGCGTTGAATTTCGACGTTCAGCTGCGTGATACTTCAACACTGGGGTCGGCCGCCATGAGGCTGGCAATTGACCCAAGCTCTTCTTGGAACGGTCAACCACTGGAGGGCCACTTAAACTTTCAGGCCTTGAATACGGACACCGGTAATGCGGTGGTGCCTGCGCCTGAGTTTGTTGAAATAAAGAACCTGGATACGGACTTGCGTCTGGGGGCCAATCAATTGAAAGCAAGCGGCGGGCTGAGTTTTCAACGTAACAAAATCGATCTTGTTCTGAATGCACCGCGTTTGGCCGATTTTTGGCCTGACCTTGACGGTGCCGCGGAATTGACTGCGGTGCTGGACGGTAGCCTGGCCCAGCATCAGCTAGAATTTCAGGGTCGTTACGATGCCGGTGTTGAAGGTGGCCAAGAGTTAGGCAAAGCACCTATTGCGCTGCAAACTGCCTTACGTGGAGGGTGGCGGGCGGATGCCCAGAACTCAAGTCAAGGAGTTTGGGCAGGACAATTGGCAAATTTATCCATAGCGCATGCTGGCGTTAGTATTGCAACGCAACGGCCCATGGCGCTTAATATTTCCCCGCAGGCGCAAGCCCCCGAGTACCTTCTTGCATTAGGCGACACGGCTATTGAGCTGGCTTTGCCGTCGCGCAACAATGTCGTAATAGAGCATGTGCAAACCCGTTTTTCACCAGGACGTTGGCGTACCCAAGGCGAGGTTGAGCGTTTAACACTGTCAAAGCGCGTAATAGACGAGGTGTTGAGCCTGGTTGAAGAGCAGCTTCCGGAAGAAGGGGCCGGACAGGAACGAGGTCGCGTTATTGTTGATGTGGATGACCGTAACGACATGGTCGATATGACCTATGGCCTGAATTGGGACTTGGGGTTCGAAGGGGCGTTATCGGGTAAGGCGCAGGTTAAGCGGTTGGGTGGTGACATGATTGTGCCCGGAGACCCGCCGTTCCCTTTGGGTTTGCGCACACTGCAGGCCGATTTAACAGCAACGCCTGCATCTAATGGTAGCAGTCGAATAGACATAGACTTGAATATTGAAACCCAACGCATGGGCCAAGCGCAGGTTCAGGTCGAAACGCAACTGCGTTCGACTGCCGAAGGTGGCTTCTTTTATAACCCCGATGACGGCACAACCGTGCGCGTTCAAGCAGCCATGGAAAACATTGGTTGGCTAAGCTTGTTCATTGGTGACGCGACGGAAATTGGGGGTGCGTTACAAGCCAATTTAACGGCGCGTAGTCGTCCCGGCGGGGAGTGGGCTATGCAAGGGCAGGTGCAAGGCAGCGACATTCGATTTGTACGTATCGATGATGGTGTTCGCCTGGTAGAGGGAACGCTTGAGGGGCGTTTCGAGGGTGATCGGTTTGTGCTCGATCGGTTGGAGTTTCCCGCGGTAAGGCGCGCAGTTCCTAAAGAGTGGCGTACTGAAACCTGGACGCGCGAGAACCCGGACGCGCAGGGGGGTAAGCTAACTTTGTCGGGCTACTGGGATATGTCTGAGTCTGCAGCTAAGGTCGCGGTTGATTTGTATCGCTATCCCATTTTGCAGCGATCCGATCGCTTTGCAATGGTGACGGGTAAGCTGAATATAGATATGCCTTCACCGGCCCTTAATATCGACGGCGAGCTTACTGTGGATGCTGGCTGGGTTGATCTGGATATGCTTAGCAGTGTGCCTACAGTCGATGGCGATGTTGTGGTTGTTCGCCCTGGGCAGAAACAGGAGGAAGCCTCTCCACTGGATATTACGTTGGATATTTCAATTGACCTTGGCCCTCGGTTTTACATTACGGGTTACGGGGTTGATTCTGGCCTTGTGGGTGAAATGCGAGTTGTGATGGAACCGCAGGGGCGGCCTATGGCGTATGGCATTTTGCGCACCCGAGGGGGCGCAATTGAGGCGTATGGCCAACGGTTGCAGTTGCGTCAGGGCACAATTACCTTTCAGGGGCCTATTGCCAGCCCGGTATTGAATATCGAGGCATTACGCACCGGCGTTGCTGTTGAAGCAGGTGTACGGGTTTCAGGAACAGCACGCAAGCCGCAAATTAATCTTATTTCATACCCCGAGGTGGCCGATGTGCAGAAACTTTCCTGGTTGTTGTTGGGGCGCGGGCCAGATGATTCCGGCGGCGATGCGGCGTTGTTGTTTTCTGTGGGCACATCGTTCCTTGGCGATGGCGAGCCGTTTTATAAGAAATTTGGCTTGGATGAGGTCAGCATGCGCTCGGGCGAGTTGGGTAGCGTAGGGAGTATTTTGCCTGTTGACACGGTGGTGCGGGGGCTTGATAGTGGCGCCAGTGATATTGAGCGTCAGTTTGTTGTAGCAGCCAAACATTTAGCAAGCGGGTTCACTTTAAGTCTTGAGCAGGCCTTGACCGACACGGGAACGGTGGGTCGGGTAAGTTATCGCCTGGCTCGTGGGCTATCTGCGCAGCTAAGCGCGGGCACGGTCAGTGGCTTGGCTTTGGTATGGCGCGCATTTTCGCGTGATTAATCCAGTTTCCCGAACTCAATGACCCTTTTGCGCAACATGACCCCCTTTGCCTGTCGGCATTTCATGCAAGGGTGCTTTCCGCGTATAGTACGGACACTATAAAATAGACCCCCATTCAAAAAGGGAAACGCATGTCCATTAAAAGTGATCGCTGGATTCGACGTGCTGCACAAGAGCACGGCATGATAGAGCCGTTCGAGCCGGGCCAGGTTCGAAGTGTGAATGGCAACAAGATCGTTAGTTACGGTACTAGCAGTTATGGCTACGATGTACGTTGTGCCAACGAATTCAAGATCTTTACCAATATCAACTCCACTATTGTTGATCCCAAGGCCTTCGACGAAAAATCGTTTGTCGACTTTAAAGGCGATGTGTGCATTATTCCGCCCAATTCGTTTGCCTTGGCTCGCACTGTGGAATATTTCCGTATTCCGCGCAGTGTTCTAACCGTGTGTTTGGGCAAAAGTACGTATGCGCGTTGCGGCATTATCGTGAACGTGACGCCTCTCGAGCCCGAGTGGGAAGGCCACGTTACACTCGAGTTTTCTAACACCACGCCGTTGCCGGCCAAGGTGTATGCGGGCGAAGGTTGTGCCCAAATGTTGTTTTTTGAAAGCGATGAGGTTTGTGAAACGTCGTATCGTGACCGTGGTGGTAAATATCAGGGTCAGCAAGGTGTAACGCTGCCGCGCGCATAGGAGTTGCCGCATGAAATTTCGATTCCCCATCGTCATTATCGATGAAGATTACCGTTCCGAAAACGCTTCGGGCCTGGGTATTCGCGCACTTGCTACGGCCATTGAGGCCGAAGGGGTGGAAGTGCTGGGGGTCACCAGTTATGGCGATTTAAGCTCTTTTGCCCAGCAGCAAAGCCGCGCCAGCGCATTTATTTTGTCAATCGACGACGAAGAGTTCGACGTCGATTCACCCGAAGACGTTGCAAACGCAATTAAGAACCTGCGTTCGTTTATTGGCGAATTGCGGTTCCGCAACGAAGATATCCCCATTTATCTTTATGGGGAAACGCGCACTTCACGGCATATTCCGAACGATATTCTGCGCGAGCTACATGGCTTTATTCACATGTTCGAGGATACGCCCGAATTTGTTGCCCGCCATATTATTCGCGAGGCGCGTTCGTATCTCGATGGGCTGGCGCCGCCTTTCTTTCGAGAGTTGCTTAAATATGCTTCCGACGGTTCGTACTCGTGGCACTGTCCTGGCCACTCGGGCGGGGTCGCTTTTCTGAAAAGTCCGGTAGGCCAAATGTTTCACCAGTTTTTTGGTGAGAATATGCTGCGTGCCGACGTGTGTAACGCGGTAGACGAGTTAGGCCAATTACTAGACCATACCGGCCCGGTAGCCGAGTCCGAACGCAATGCCGCCCGTATTTTTAACGCCGACCATTGTTTCTTCGTAACAAATGGCACGTCAACGTCGAACAAAATCGTTTGGCACGCCAATGTGGCAAACGATGATATTGTGGTGGTAGACCGTAATTGCCATAAGTCGATTCTGCACGCCATTATCATGACAGGCGCTATTCCGGTATTTTTGCGTCCTACACGAAATCATCTGGGTATTATTGGGCCAATTCCGCTGGAAGAGTTTGACCCCGAGTCGATTCGCGCCAAAATCGAGGCAAACCCTTTTGCGCGTCATGTGAAGAACAAACGTCCACGTATTCTTACCATTACACAAAGTACTTACGATGGGGTCAGCTACAACGTTGAAATGATTAAAGAAAAGTTGGGGTCGGAAATTGATACCTTGCATTTCGACGAAGCATGGATTCCGCACGCGGCGTTTCACGAATACTACAAAGATATGCATGCGATTGGTAAAGATCGTCCGCGCAGTACGGATGCCATGGTGTTCGCAACGCACTCCATTCATAAATTGCTGGCGGGCTTGTCGCAAGCCTCGCAAATTACCATTCAGGAACCAGAAAACCGCAAGCTTGATCAGAATGTGTTCAACGAAGCGTTCCTTATGCACACTTCTACCTCGCCGCAGTACGCCATTATTGCGTCGTGCGACGTGGCAGCAGCCATGATGGAGCCGCCCGGTGGGACAGCCATGGTTGAAGAAAGCATCAGCGAAGCGCTAGAGTTTCGCCGCGCCATGCGCAAGGTAGAGTCTGAGTTCGGTAAGAATGACTGGTGGTTCAAGGTTTGGGGCCCTAAACGTCTGGTTTCTGAAGGCATTGGCAGTCGGGAAGACTGGATGCTGGAAGCCGATGATGAATGGCATGGCTTTGGCCCATTGGCCAAGGGTTTCAACATGCTCGACCCAATTAAAGCAACGGTGGTTACGCCCGGGCTGGACATTTCGGGCACATTCGCTGAAACGGGCATTCCTGCCGCACTGGTGTCAAAATACCTGGCCGAGCACGGCGTAGTCATCGAGAAAACGGGCCTGTATTCTTTTTTCATCATGTTCACCATCGGCATTACGAAAGGCCGTTGGAACACCTTGCTTACCGCACTTCAGCAGTTTAAGGATGATTACGATCGCAATCATCCCCTGTGGCGAATTTTGCCCGACTTCTGTCGTGATAACCGCCGATACGAACGGATGGGGTTGCGCGATCTGTGCCAGCAAATTCACGAGTCTTATCGTGAGTTCGATGTGGCACGCCTAACTACCGAAATGTATGTTAGCGATATGGAGCCGGTGCTGAAGCCTTCCGATGCTTACGCGAAAATGGCGCATCGCGAAGTAGAACGGGTCGCTATCGACGATCTGGACGGACGGGTAACCGGGGTTCTGTTAACACCCTATCCGCCGGGTATTCCTTTGCTTATTCCCGGCGAGCGTTTTAACAGCCGCATTGTTGATTATTTGCGTTTCGTGCGCGAGTTTAATGCGCGTTTCCCGGGGTTTGAAACGTATGTACATGGCCTGGCCGAGGATATTGGGCCTGATAACCAGCCGCGCTACTACGTTGATTGCCTAATCGACGACGCTCAGTGAGTACAGTTGTGCATGATGTTGCCGTTGTTGGGGCCGGCGCTGCCGGCATGATGGCGGCAAGTGTTGCCGGGCAAAGTGGCCTTAAGGTGGTTTTGCTAGACCATGCCGAGCGTTTGGCCGAAAAAATTCGTATTTCCGGCGGGGGGCGTTGTAACTTTACGAATAAAGGCACAACGGCGGCAAACTTTATATCCCAGAATCCGCATTTTTGCCGTTCGGCTTTGGCGGGCTACACCGCACAAGATTTCATTCGGCTTGTTGACGCGTACCGCATTCTTTGGCATGAAAAGCATCGTGGCCAGTTATTCTGCGACGACTCCAGCGAGTCGATTATTTCTATGTTGCGTCACGAATGCGACAAGGGTGGGGTCGCATGGCGAATGCCCTGTGCGGTTCAAGCAGTGAGCAAAGAAGAAAGCATATTCAAACTGGACACAAATGCTGGTGCGATTCACGCAAAGAATCTTGTTGTGGCAACCGGCGGCCTTGCCATACCAAAGCTTGGGGCTACAGATTTTGCCTTGAAGCTGGCGCGACAGTTCGGCCTGAAAGTGGTAGAGCCTCGCCCGGCGTTGGTGCCGCTTCTGTTCGATTCCCAGCAGTGGCAACCCTTTTCTACTTTAAGCGGGGTGGCTGTTCAGGCGCGCGTGTCGACCCGAGCTCAGGCCGTTGGCAAGTCTTCAGCAAAACCTGCATCGATACATTTCGATGAGGATTTGCTTTTTACGCATAAGGGCTTGTCGGGGCCGGCCATTTTGCAAATTTCCAGTTATTGGAACCCCGGTCAGCCGATTGTGTTGGATTTGGCACCTGATAACGAAATTGAGCTTACGTTGCGCCAGGCGCGCCAAGGTAATCGGCAGCTCTTTTCTTCGGTTCTGGCGTCGGTTTGGCCGAAACGCTTAGCCGATCAGTGGCTGAAAAGTACGCCTGACTTGCCACAAGATATTGAAAAGATGCGCCTTGCGGATGCGCCCAACGCATTGCTAAGTCATTTGGCGCGGCATATTCACCAATGGACATTGGTGCCGTCGGGTACCGCCGGGTACCGAAAGGCTGAAGTTATGCGTGGCGGGGTCGACACCCGTTATCTTGACCAACGCAGTATGCAAGCCAAATCGGTACCCGGTTTGTATTTTGTGGGTGAAGCTGTTGACGTTACCGGTTGGTTGGGCGGCTACAATTTTCAATGGGCGTGGTCGTCGGCAGTAGCGTGCGCCAGGGCTATAAAAGCAAAGGAAGGGCAATGAATTTACCAAACGATCGTAAGTACACAAAATCGCACCAATGGATCAAAAAGGATGGTGATATATTTTTGGTGGGCATCACCGATCACGCGCAGGAACAGCTGGGTGATTTAATGTTCGTGGGTGACGTGGAAGAAGGCCGCGCGGTACAGGCCGGAGACGTGGTTGCAGTGGTTGAGTCGGTGAAAACCGCTTCCGATGTTTACGCCCCGGTGAGCGGAAAAGTTCTAGCCTTTAACAAAGACTTGGAAACCCGGCCCGAAAGTTTAAACGAAGCCCCCTATGCGGCCTGGATTTTGAAGCTTGAGGCGGATAGCGCGTCTGATTTCGATAATTTGCTGGGCGCCGCCGACTACGCTTCGTTAACCGACTGATACGTTGCAATTTCGTATTCGTAACCGTTTTCTTCTACACGGTCCAAGCGGCCTGTTTCTTGCCATTGTGCGCTTTGCAGTTCTGGGAAGAACACATCGCCGTCAATTTCGGCCATGATTTCCGTGGCGATGATTTCGTCGACAAAAGGTAACGCATCGTTAAAGATTTGGGCGCCACCAATAATACAAACAGAGGGTTCGTTATTGCAGGCTTCAAGTGCTTGCTTAACTGAAGAAAAAACTTCGGCACCGGGTGCGTTATAGCTTGCGTTACGACTAACCACAATGTTGCGTCGCCCAGGCAATGGGCGCCCCAAAGACTCCCAGGTTTTCCGGCCCATAATAATAGGCTGCCCCATGGTCACTTTTTTAAAGTGAGCCAAATCGGAGGGCAGGCGCCAGGGTAAGGTGTTGTTGCGTCCGATGACACGGTTTTTGGCATAAGCAACAACACATTTAATGTGGGGGCGGGGCGAATTCATAAGTGGCTTGTTAAGGTAAGCAAGGCAATGGTTCAAACTGCGACAGGCGCTTTAATATGGGGATGCGCCTGATAGCCTGTTATTTCGAAGTCTTCATATTCATAGTCAAATAATGAGGGCGCGCGCCGCAAAATATTCAACTTCGGATAAGGATAGGGTTCGCGCGAAAGCTGCGTTTCGACCTGGTTGAAATGGTTGCTGTAAATATGGCAATCTCCACCGGTCCAAATAAACTCTCCTACATCAAGGTTGCATTGTTGTGCCACTAGGTGCGTTAGTAAAGCATAGCTGGCTATATTGAACGGCACCCCCAGGAAAATATCGGCGCTGCGCTGATATAACTGGCACGAAAGCTGGCCGTTTGCCACGTAAAACTGGAAAAATGCATGGCAAGGGGGTAGGGCCATATTGGGAATATCACTGACATTCCAGGCCGATACAATTAGCCGACGTGAGTCGGGATTACGCTTTATTTCATCAACCACTTGGGTAATCTGGTCGATATGGCCCCCATCGGGTTTTGGCCACGAACGCCATTGAACCCCATATATTGGCCCAAGTTCGCCGTTTGGCCCTGCCCATTCATTCCAGATACTTACCCCGCGTTCTTGTAGCCATTTCGCGTTGCTGTCGCCGCGAAGAAACCACAGAAGCTCGATAAAAATGCTTTTGGTATGCAGTTTTTTGGTTGTGACCAGAGGAAAACCTTCTGCAAGATTAAAGCGCATTTGGTAGCCGAATACAGAGCGAGTGCCCGTGCCGGTGCGATCGGTTTTTAATGTGCCGTTTTCGTACACATGCCGCATGAAATTTTCGTACTGTTGCATAACGGGTTAGTTTGACGGGGTTTCCGGTTGGGTGTTGACGATGGTTACTGCATGTGTGATTTCAGCAGTTTTGGCCAGCATTGCCGAAGCCGAGCAATATTTTTCATGGGATAAGCGTACGGCCCTTTCAACTGCCGCCTGCGGCAAATTCTGGCCACTGACCGTGAACTCAAAATGGATGCGGGTAAAAACCTTTGGGTCGGTTTCGGCTCGCTCTGCCGAAAGTTTTACCTGGCATCCCGTAACGGAATGGCGGCCACGCTTCAGAATAAGCACCACGTCGTAAGCAGCGCAACCGCCTGCACCGGTAAGCATCATTTCCATTGGACGTGGCGCCAGGTTGTTACCACCCCCGTCAGGCGCGCCATCCATTGCAGTTACATGGCCGCTTCCTGTGCGGGCAACAAACAACATTCCGTCTGGGCCGCCCCAGTCGATCGTGCATTCCATTGTTATAGACACCTCTGATTTACCCCCTTAGGGGGTCTGCATCTTAAAAGAAAGATAGTAATTTAAACATGTTGCCGCTGTGGGTTGCCAAACGGCATACTTTGGTTATTGCTTTCTTACTAAAACAGATCAACTCGTTGTACCATTTTCCCATTATTTGATTAAGTACGGGGTGGGCGTAGCCTGGCCCGCACTTCGAGTTAAGGGAAATGCAATGCAAGTACAAGACTTTAATCGCCGTTTTACCCCTATCGATAAGGGTTTGATTGAGTTGGGCAAAGCGCTTGAAGTACTAAGCGGTGTGGCGCACGCAACGCGCCCCAATCCGGCAGGTGCTCCCCAGGTCGAAGAGGTGCCACTTAACGAGGCCGATCGGCGACATGCTGCCGGGTTGATGCGGGTGAATCATGTAGGAGAAGTCTGCGCCCAGGCGTTATATAGAGGCCAGGCTTTTTTTTGTCGCGATGCATCAACGCAAACGCTGATGTACGAAGCTGCACAGGAAGAGGTTGATCATTTGGCCTGGTGTAGCGAACGTATTACACAACTAAACAGTCATCGTAGTTATTTGAATCCGGTTTGGTATGTTGGTTCGTTTACGCTAGGGGCACTTGCCAGTCGGGCAGGCTCGTCATCGAATTTGGGTTTTATGGCGGAAACCGAAGCCCAGGTAGAGCAACATTTGGATGGTCATCTGAAAGCATTACCTGAGAATGACAGCCGTTCGCGCAAAATTGTCGAGCAGATGCGTCAAGATGAGATTGCGCACCGCCATAAAGCCGAGGCGGCGGGGGCACGAAAATTGCCTTTTCCGCTTCGATGTGCAATGCGGCTGATGTCCAAAGTTATGACAACCACTGCTTACCGCGTATGACAAGAGCGACAACTTTGCAACAAAATGCAAATTGTATGCGTACTGAGTATTGACCTAGGATTAACCCTAGGTTAAACTTTGCTTGTCGTTAAGAAGTTGTTTGTATTTGGAAGCGACGTTGTTGCAAAGAAGTTGCTTGGTTCAAAAAAAATATCTTGCAATGCAACATTTTTTCAAATACAATTTGCTTATCGGATGTCGAAACATGATTTTAAAGGGTTTTCCCCATGTAATTCATGTAGGCTCAGGTCAAATCCTTTGAAGCCCGACATGCCAAGGTTGTCTCCTCCACCCTCCTCCTTTGGTGGATTTAGCCCGAGATCTCAGATCTCGGGCTTTTTTTTCGTTTGCATCAGGGCTAACCCCTATTTTTTCCCGAATTTGCTGTAACATTTCTGGTTGCATCTGCTTGCAGGTGGCAAGGTAAAGCCAACATAAGTCACTTCATAATGTAATCAATTTCATCACGCATGGTAATAATGTGACCAATCCGCAAACTTGGGATACTTTAACTTGGCTTTACATTTGTATCGTTGCCTTTATGGTTGGCGGGCTAATTGTTGCCTCGGAGCGCTGGCACGGCAAGCTCACTGGCGACGTCGACTTTAAAAAGCCGCAGGCATCACATAGCCGATCGACGCCTCGCGTGGGTGGGCTGGCGGTGGTGGCTGGCAGTTTGGCTGGTTTGCTGGTGCTTGGCCCCAGCAATATGACGTTAACGTGGCTTTGGCCCGTTTTGTTTATTGCCGCTATGCCGGTTTTTGTGGCCGGCTTGTTAGAGGACATCACTAAAGACGTTGGCGCCAGCAAGCGTTTATTGGCAGCTTTTTTGTCGGCGGCAATTGCGTGGTGGCTTATTGGTGGTGTGTCACGTGTCGGTATCCCCAGCGTCGATTGGCTGTTGGCATGGTGGCCCGTTTCTCTTGTATTCACCATGTTGGCGGTAGGGGGCTGTACGCATGCCTTGAACATTGTCGACGGTATGAATGGTTTGGCTGGCATGGTTGCCACACTCATGGCCGTCTCGATTGGCCTGGTGGCGCTGCAAGTGCAGGATATTCCCATTTTTCTTATTTCCGCAGCGCTTGCTTCAGCAACTTTAGGGTTTTTGGTGTGGAACTTCCCTTTTGGTCGCGTATTTCTGGGTGACGGGGGCGCTTATTTTTTGGGCTTCATGTTGGCTGAACTGGCCGTGCAACTGGTTGTCAGGAACCCCGGCGTATCACCGTTTTATGCGTTAGCCGCCCTGTTCTATCCTGTATTCGAAACCCTGTTCTCTATATGGCGTCGTCGTTTTAAACGTGGTACGCCCATAGACCAACCCGATGCCTTGCATTTGCATCAGCTTGTGTTTCGTCGTTTGGTCAGGGTTACGTTCAGCCGCGATAGTCGCCACGCCGTACCCGCGTTGTGTAATGCCATGACATCGCCATATTTATGGGTGTTAACGCTTATTGGGTTGGTGCCCGCCACCATCTGGTGGGATAGCACGCTTATGTTGTGTGCCAGTTTGTTGGTGTTTTCTTTGGTATATATCTGGTTATACGCGCGCCTGGTGTCGTGGCGCGGTCCGTCTTGGTTATTGTTGCCTTCAATTGGGAAAAACAAAAAACCTGAATAATTGAACCGAGTATTTGAGTGCTCGTGCAAATAAGGAGAATAAATTGCAGATTGCAGATGTGAAGTTGGCAGTGGTTGGGTTGGGTTATGTCGGTCTGCCGCTGGCGGTTGAGTTTGGTAAAAAGCGCCCAGTACTCGGGTTTGATATTAATGTCCGCCGCATTGCTGAGTTGCAACAAGGCAAAGATCATACCCGCGAAGTAGAGCCAGAAGAGCTAGCGCAAGCAGGTCAACTTACTTTTACCCACGTTACTTCCGAGCTGGCCAAGGCCAATGTGTTCATTGTGACCGTGCCCACACCCATTGACGATTTTAAACAACCTGACCTTACGCCACTGATACGCGCCAGCGAAACAATTGGCAAAGTATTAAAGCGTGGCGATATTGTTATTTATGAGTCTACGGTTTACCCAGGGGCAACCGAGGAAGACTGTGTGCCTGTGTTAGAGCGTGTATCGGGGTTGACGTTTAATGAAGATTTTTACGCGGGTTACAGCCCCGAACGCATTAACCCGGGTGATAAAGAGCACCGTGTTTCAACCATTAAAAAAGTGACATCGGGCTCAACACCACAAGTGGCCGAGTTGGTTGATACGCTTTATCGTGAAATTATTGTCGCTGGTACACATAAAGCATCGTCGATTCGCGTTGCTGAAGCGGCCAAGGTCATTGAAAATACTCAGCGAGATGTGAATATTGCGTTAATTAATGAGTTGGCTTTGATTTTTAACCGAATGGGAATTGACACCCAGGCGGTACTTGAAGCGGCCGGCACCAAATGGAATTTCTTGCCGTTTCGTCCTGGGCTGGTTGGCGGTCACTGTATAGGCGTAGACCCTTATTATCTTACGCACAAAGCGCAAGCTATTGGGTATCACCCTGAAATTATTCTTGCCGGACGTCGACTTAATGATTCTATGGGTGGCTATGTTGCGTCTCAACTTATAAAAGCAATGACCAAGAAACGCATTCA
>NZLH01000116.1 GCA_002694155.1 Pusillimonas sp.
CCCAAACCCCCTCGTTCGTTAATAACGGTAACGTCTAGCCTGGTGTTAAGGTGGCGCGCGGTATCGTTGGCCCAGGCAACGGGAATCCAGCGTTCTGGCTCGCGGGCGCGTTGACGCTGTGCCACCGAGCAGTCGGCCATGTGGATAACCAGCCCGTGGCCTAAACGTATCCCGCCAATAATGGCGTCGCCAGGCAAGGGGCCACAGCATTGCGCCAGTTGAACAGCTTGCCCTTCATTACCATGAATAAGAATAGGCGCAGCCTTGGCAGTGGTAATTTCGTCGACTGCGGCAGCGGTGGTGGCTAGAATAGTGTTTTCTGGGGCAAAGCGTCGTGCCACAACGGCGGCCAGACGTTTGCCCAAACCGATATCGGCCAGAATTTCTTCGCGTGACGCAGCGCCGGAACTTTTGGCCAGTTTCTCCCAATTGGGGTCATCTTCTTGCGGATACGGCGCGCCGATTTGATCGAATGCTTGCATTAACAGGCGCTGCCCGAACGCAACCGACTCTTCGTACTTTACTGTACGCAAGTAGTGGCGAATTTCCGATCGGGCGCGGCCAGTGCGTACATAGTTCAACCACTGCGCGCTGGGGCGCGACGCCGGCGAGGTGACAATTTCAACCTGGTCGCCGCTTTTTAGCTCTGTGCGCAGGGGCGAGAACTCGCCATTGATTTTTGATGCAATGGCTTGATTGCCGATGTCGGTGTGGATAGAGTAGGCGAAATCGACTGGGGTTGCCCCACGCGGTAAAGACACAATTTTACCTTGGGGCGTAAAAACGTAAACGGCGTCGGGGAAAAGGTCGACTTTGACATGTTCCAGGAACTCGCCAGAGTCACCTGTTTGGCTTTGGATGTCGAGCAGCGATTGCAGCCATTGGTGAGTGCGTTTTTGCAGCGTATTAAGTTCGTTATCGTCGTTCTTGTATAACCAATGCGCTGCCACCCCTTCTTCAGCCACGCGGTCCATGTCTCGGGTGCGAAACTGAAATTCGACGGGGGTGCCGTAGGGCCCTAACAGCGTTGTATGAAGAGACTGGTACCCATTTAACTTGGGAATGGCGATGTAATCTTTGAACTTGCCAGGTACGGGGCGGTAAAGCTGGTGCAATGTACCCAGTGCCAGATAACATTCGGGCAGGGTATGTACAACAATTCTGAAACCGTAGATATCCAGCACGTCGGAAAACGATTTCTTTTGTTCAACCATTTTTTTGTAAATGCCGAACAGGGATTTTTCGCGGCTGGAGATCTCGGCTTCAATGCCGGCAGCAGGCAGGGCAACCTTTACCGCTTCTGTAATTTTTCCCAATACTTCCCGCCGGTTTCCCCGAGCCGCCATGACGGCTTTTTTCAGTACTTCGTAACGATTTGGGTATGTAGCCTGGAAGCAAAGGTCTTGCAGCTCGCGAAACAAGGCGTTTAACCCCAACCGGTGTGCGATTGGCGTGTAAATTTCCATGGTTTCGCGCGCTATGCGGCGACGTTTCTCGGGGCTGACCGCGTCGAGCGTGCGCATATTGTGCAGGCGATCGGCCAGTTTAATAAGAATGACGCGAACGTCTCGCGCCATGGCCAGCAGCATTTTGCGAAAGCTCTCGGCTTGCTGTTCTGCTTTGGTCGCGAACTCTAGTCGATCGAGTTTCGAAAGGCCGTCGACAATTTCCGCCACATCGGGCCCGAAACGTTCGGCAAGCTCTTGCTTGGGTACGCCAGTGTCTTCCATGACGTCGTGCAGCAATGCGGCCATAAGCGAATCGGCGTCAAGCTTCCAGCCCGCACAGATTTCGGTAACGGCAATAGGGTGCGATATATAGGGTTCGCCACTGGCACGAAACTGACCTAAGTGAGCCTGGTCGGAAAAACGGTAAGCTTCTTTGACACGCTCGATGTCTTTTTCATCGAGGTACTGGCTAAGAGTTTGCGTGAGCGGCGCAAGCGACGCAATGGGAGCAGAAGCAGGAGAGGAGTCGGGTAGTGTTGGTGTACTGGTACGAACTTTAGCTTTGCGGGCGCGCTTACGCAGTCGCGGCCCCTTCCGGAGAACAGCCAGAAGCCCGGAAGAAGCACCACGGAGACTGGTAAACGCCATACATCATCCTTTTAAGCGCAATTAAGTGGGAACCTTGCGCAGCATGTCGAGGCCCGTAACACCCGCGGCAATTTCACGCAATGCAGTCACTGTGGGTTTGTCTTTCGACTCAATGCGCGCTTCGTGACCCTGGGCCAGCTCACGAGCACGGTACGTTGCCGCCAGCGTAAGATTGAAACGATTTGGAATCTTGTTCAGGCAATCTTCGACGGTAATACGGGCCATAATAAAATCCTTTAAAAACAGAAGGTTAGCTTTAAGATTCGGTAGGGCTGATGCCCAGTTGCGAGAACAGTTCGGCATGTCGGGTGGCTTGGGCCGGGTAACGCAAGCGGGCCGCTTCCACAATGTGAGAAAGCTGGCTTAAAGCCGTGCTAAATTCTTGATTAATAATAACATATTGGCACTCGGAAGCGTGCGACATTTCGCCGCCTGCAGCTAATAACCGTTTGGTAATAACGTGGGGAGCATCTTGCCCTCGGTTCTTCAGCCGGGTTTCAAGCGCTTCGATTGAAGGGGGCAGCACAAATATGCCTATGGCATCGGGGTAATGCTTCTTGATTTGCCGTGCACCCTGCCAATCAATTTCCAGGAGCACATCGTGGCCCGATTGTGTGGCCTGCTCGATGCGATCGCGCGGGGTGCCGTAGAAATTACCATGTACCTCGGCCCATTCAAGCAATTCGCTGTTGTCGCGCATGGCCTTGAACGTATCTTTAGATACAAAACGATAGTGCTTGGCATCCACTTCGCCCGGCCTGGGCTCTCGGGTGGTGCATGAGATAGACAGCACAATAGAGGGGTCGCGTTCCAGCAAACCGTTTACCAAGCTGGACTTGCCGGCCCCGCTAGGAGCGACCACCATAAAAATTGAACCAGATGTCATTGCCATGGCTGTGTTTATGTTCGGGAAGCGTGCAAGTTTATCATTCAGGCCACGCGTTTGGCTGACCCAGGGCGGCCAAAGTTGCCAGACATGCGGCTTTGTCGACGCAAAGAAATACGGCGGCGTCGCCGGGGTTCATATTAAATGCCAGATCTTCAACCTGGTGCTCGGCCTGGTCTTCAGCTTCAACTGCCGTGACATGCCAGTCGTTGGCTTGGGCGTATTCTTCTTCCGAAACTAGCTCGGCCATTTTTTCGATGCTGGGTTCACTAATGGCCACGTAAGCCTTGAAGAGGAGTTCACCCATGTTTACCTGCAGTATCAGGCCCTGCGGCAGGGTCGCTAAAATAGTACTTTGCGCTTTCATTAAAAGATTGTAGCGCAACGGGTGCTAAGCTGAGCGCCTCTTGAGCAACAGGAAACAGAGTGTTATGAAACTGGCCACATGGAATGTTAATTCGTTGAAAGTTCGTCTGCCGCAAGTGCTTGACTGGTTGGGGTCGAGTGGGGTCGATGTTTTGTGCTTGCAAGAGCTGAAAATGCCGCACGATAAGTTTCCGCTGGCGGAGTTCGAGGCCATTGGTTATCGGGCGTGTTGGGCGGGGCAAAAAACGTATAACGGTGTGGCGGTTATTTCGCGCGATGCCGGGCAATCGGTACAAATCAACATGCCGGGCTTTCCCGATGATCATCAACGTCTAATCGCAGTGACCTTGCCAAGCCCGCAAGGCGATATTCGCGTTGTAAGCGTGTACTGCCCTAACGGGCAGTCTTTGGAAAGCGATAAATATGCCTACAAACTGGCATGGTTTGCCGCATTACGAGAGTGGCTGGAGCAAGAGCTGGTAACTTATCCGCGTATGGTTGTTCTGGGCGATTACAACGTTGCACCGGCCGACGCAGATGTACACGATCCATCAAAATGGGAGGGCGATGTGCTGGTATCGCCAGCCGAGCGTCAAGCGTTCGAGGCTTTGATAAGCCTTGGCTTTACAGATGCGTTTCGTCATTTTCCGCAGGAAGAGAAAATGTTCAGCTGGTGGGATTATCGGCGCATGGCGTTTCGCAGAAATGCCGGCTTGCGAATCGATCATGCCTTGGTTTCGTCTGCCTTGCTGCCTTTTTGTACTGCATGCGAAATCGATAAAGCGCCCCGACGCAACGAGCAGCCCTCTGACCACACTCCAGTTATTGTGACGCTCGACTTATCAGCGGTAGAAGGGGGCTGACATGGCCTTTCGCAACGGCCCTGGGCCAGACGATGCGCCTGTTATGTCAGAACAGCAAGGTATACGGTATTTGCATTTCGGTTCTGAATGGGTGCAGGGTGCGATGCGAGTGCGCCGGCCAGAAGAGCTGGTTCTGGTTTACACCCAGCAAATGATGGCCTGGCTTTTGTTTCTTGAGCCTAGCAAAAGTGATGAGTTGGCGATGTTGGGTTTGGGGGCTGGCTCTTTGCTACGGTTTACCCATCGATACACAACCAGCCAGCTTCATGTGGTGGAATGGAACCCGCAGGTTACTGCTATTTGCCGAGCGTATTTTCGATTGCCCGAGTCAAGCAGAATGCATATTTGGCACGATGATGCGGCGAAATGGGTTGAGCGTTCCGACGTAACAAGCCGGTATCGTGTATTGATGATCGATTTGTACGATGCCCAGGCTCAAGGGCCTGTGCGCGACACTCAGGCTTTCTATGATGCCTGTTTTCGCGCACTTGATGATGTTGGAATGCTGGTTGTGAACCTGTTTGGCCGCCATAGCAGTTTCGATCGTAACCACGAGCGTATTCAGAAGGCGTTTAACGGGCGTTTGTTGATGCTGCCAGAAATTGATGAGGGCAACCGGGTGGTGTTGGCGTTCAAGGGGCCGTTGCTGGATATTTCAGTGGCGCAGTTTTTAAGTCGGGCGTCGGATGTGCGGCAAAAATATGCGTTACCTGCCGAGCAGTGGGCGCGTTCGCTATTGGCGGGTGTTGGTCGGCGCGGGCGCGTTGTCGTTTGAACTCAAACTATTAA
>NZLH01000117.1 GCA_002694155.1 Pusillimonas sp.
AGTGGCTAACCTGCGAGCCGGCCAAAACCTTGCCGATGGCGCAACGTTATTTCTTGTTCTGACCGCATACCAAACAAACCGCCGGGCAGTACGCCACGACCACATGCCCCAGGGCCCAACAGGAAACACTCATCATGTATATTTTCGATCGAATACTACTTCGCGACACCCCACAGGAAAAACTGCCCGCCAACGCGTTAACGTTAACCTTGCCACTGCAATTGCGCCGCCGCAGCCGCCAGAAAGCCACACTTGAAAACGGAACCGATATTGGCATTGTGCTTCCGCAAGGCACCCTATTGAACGACGGTGACTTGCTTAGCAACAAACAAGGTCAATACATTCTGATCAAAGCGGCACAGGAACACGTACTGCGCGTGTGCGCCGATACAGCGTTGAACTTAATGCGTGCCGCCTATCATCTAGGCAACCGGCATGTCGCTTTGGAAATTCAGGCAGATCACCTGAAACTCGAATACGATCCGGTACTGGAGGCCATGCTTAATCGAATCCCAGGGGTAGCGACCACACAAGTACAGGCACCCTTTTCACCTGAAACCGGTGCCTATGGCGGGGGTCATAAGCACGGGCATGATGAAACGTTCGACGAAGATTATGCGCTGGCACAAGCAGCCTACGATGCACATGAACACACCCACACGCCCAAAAACGTAGTCAACCATCATCACCCTCATGACGCCTCCAACTGAGCAACTGGCAGCGTTATTGCAGTTAACGTCCCCAGCACTTCCCATAGGCGGCTACAGCTATTCGCAAGGTCTGGAATCCGCGATAGAACTGGGCTTGGTTCACGATGAAGAAACAGCTGGCCAATGGATTTCAGACCAATTGGAACACGTACTGGGTTATGGCGAAGCCCCATTATGGGTGAGCCTTTACAACGCATTCCAAAACGCCGACGAAAACACCATTCACCAACTGAACGACTGGTTTATGGCGTCACGCGAAACCCAGGAGATGCGCCAGGAAACACAGCAAATGGGATGGTCGCTTCTACAGCTGGCCGAATCATTGGAATGGTGCTCGCCACAACGCCTTAATCTTCTGAAAGGGCTCGACCCCGCCTGCTTTTCCTGCGTACATGCCGGGTTGATCGAAGCACAAGGCATTAGCGCGCAAGCCGGCCTTACCGCCTACCTTTTTTCCTGGCTTGAAAACCAGGTTATGGCGGCTATGAAAAGTGTACCGCTTGGTCAAATGAGCGGACAGCGACTTATCCAACAGTTGCGCGGAACGCTCGCCCAAGTATGCGAACAAGCACACCACCGCGCTACAGAAACGCCGCCGCGTTTATATAACTTCGCCCCGCAATTCGCCATTGTGGCCGCACGCCACGAAACCCAATACTCACGTTTATTTCGCTCGTAACCGCCTTGATTACACCGCGCATGCTTAGCCTATCAAGCCAATAAGGAAAACTATTATGAACGCACCCGAACACGCAAAACGCATAGAAGAACGCAGCAAAACTTTGCCGCCCCTGCGCATTGGCGTAGGCGGTCCAGTTGGCTCGGGCAAAACCACTTTACTTGAAATGCTCTGCAAAAAAATGTCCGCCCGTTACGACATCGTGGCGATTACAAACGATATCTACACCAAGGAAGATCAACGTCTGCTAACCCTTTCCGGTGCTTTACCGGCCGAGCGCATTATGGGGGTTGAAACCGGCGGTTGCCCCCACACCGCGATTCGTGAAGATGCTTCCATTAACCTGGAAGCCATCGACCGCATGCTGCATCGGTTTCCCGATGCCGATATAGTGTTTATTGAGTCGGGCGGCGATAACCTGGCTGCTACTTTCAGCCCGGAACTATCCGACTTAACCCTTTACGTTATCGATGTATCTGCCGGTGAAAAAATCCCTCGTAAAGGCGGCCCGGGCATTACCAAATCGGATCTGTTGATTATTAACAAAACAGACCTGGCCCCATTGGTGGGCGCTTCTTTGGAAGTGATGGAGCAAGACACTCAACGCATGCGTGGCAACCGACCATTTGTAATGGGCAGTGTGGGAAAAGGAAAAGGAGTCGAAGAAATTATTCAATTCATCGAGTCCGAAGGTTTGCTAAGTGCGACACCCTGATTGTCGACAATCTAACCAACCGTTACTTTTTCCTTTGATACGTGTCAACGATTTGACCCAGGTTTTCAGACAAAATTAAGAATCCATAATTAAAGTCACGTAAACTGGTCTAAATAGGGGTGGCCTATACAGCCCACCCCTTTCCTATCGACAACCAGTCAACTCACTATTCAAAGGAGTCAGCGATGGAAAACACTTCAGCAGGCAAATGCCCGGTTATGCATGGCAGCCTAACATCAGCCGAGAAATCCAATATGGACTGGTGGCCAAAAGCACTGAACCTGGACATCTTGCACCAACACGACACGAAAACCAACCCGCTGGGGCCCAACTTCAACTATCGGGAAGAACTGAAAAAGCTGGATTTCGATGCGCTGAAGAAAGACGTGACCGACCTGATGACCAACAGCCAAGACTGGTGGCCGGCAGACTGGGGGCATTATGGTGGCTTGATGATCCGCCTTTCGTGGCACGCTGCCGGTACTTACCGTGTAGCCGATGGCCGCGGAGGTGGCGGTACAGGTAACCAGCGCTTCGCGCCTTTGAACTCTTGGCCCGATAACGCCAGCCTCGACAAGGCCCGCCGTTTGCTATGGCCCATAAAGAAAAAATACGGCAATAAAATCAGCTGGGCCGACCTTATTATTTTGGCCGGCAATATTGCGTATGAATCGATGGGTCTGAAAACATTCGGTTTCGCATTTGGGCGCGAAGACATTTGGCACCCAGAGAAAGATATTTATTGGGGCTCGGAAAAAGAATGGCTGGCGCCCAGCGGAAGTGAAGGCAGTCGTTACTCCGGCGAACGCGACCTGGAAAACCCTTTAGCGGCGGTAATGATGGGCCTGATTTACGTCAACCCCGAAGGTGTCGACGGCAAACCCGACCCTCTGAAAACGGCGCACGACGTTCGCGTTACTTTTGAACGCATGGCCATGAATGACGAAGAAACTGTTGCGCTGACAGCAGGGGGCCATACAGTGGGCAAATGCCACGGCAATGGCGATGCGGCCAAGTTAGGCCCCGCTCCTGAAGGTGCTGATCTCGAAGACCAAGGCATGGGCTGGACTAACCATAACCCTCGTGGGATTGGACGCGACTCCATTACCAGCGGCCTGGAAGGCGCCTGGACAACCCACCCGACGAAGTGGGACAACGGATATTTCCACATGCTGTTGAACCACGAGTGGGAGTCGAAGAAAAGCCCTGCCGGCGCATGGCAATGGGAACCTGTCGATATCAAAGAAGAAGATATGCCGGTCGACGTAGAGGACCCTTCCATTCGCAAAATGCCCATCATGACCGACGCCGACATGGCACTGAAGATGGACCCGGAATACCGCAAGATTTCCGAACGCTTCTACAAAGATCCCGACTACTTCAGTGAAGTGTTTGCCCGTGCCTGGTTCAAACTGATTCACCGCGATATGGGCCCTAAATCTCGTTATATCGGGCCTGACGTTCCACAAGAAGACCTAATTTGGCAAGACCCCATTCCGGAAGGCCCTACCGACTACAACGTTGATGCGGTCAAAGAAGCCATTAAGAACAGCGGCCTGAGCCAAAGTGAAATGATTGCTACCGCATGGGACAGCGCCCGCACTTTCCGCGGCTCCGATTTCCGCGGCGGTGCCAACGGTGCCCGCATTCGCTTGGCACCCCAGAAAGATTGGGAAGGTAACGAGCCTGCACGCCTGGCTAAAGCCCTGAAGGCTTATGAAAAAATTGCAGCCGATACGGGCGCCAGCATTGCTGACGTAATCGTGCTGGCCGGCAATATGGGTGTTGAGCAAGCAGCCAAAGCGGCCGGCTTCAACATTACGGTGCCGTTCACGCCGGGTCGGGGCGACGCCACTCAGGAAATGACGGACGCAGAATCTTTTGAACCGCTGGAACCTGTAGCCGACGGTTTCCGTAACTGGCTCAAAAAGGATTACGTGGTCACCCCCGAGGAAATGCTGCTCGACCGCGCACAGCTGATGGGTTTAACCGCCTGCGAAATGACAGTACTTATTGGCGGTATGCGCGCGCTGGGCACTAACCACGGCGGCACCAAACACGGCGTGTTTACAGACCGCGAGGGCGTCTTAACCAACGACTTCTTCGTGAACCTTACCGACATGGCCTACAGCTGGAAACCTAAAGGTTCCAACCTGTACGAAGTATGTGATCGCAAAACAGGGCAAGCCAAATGGACTGCCACGCGCGTCGATTTAGTGTTCGGTTCGAATTCAGTGTTACGCGCTTATTCCGAGGTCTACGCCCAGGACGACAGCAAAGAGAAATTCGTAAAAGACTTTGTTGCGACCTGGACCAAAGTCATGAACGCGGATCGCTTTGACGTTTAGTATCACCGCATTGCTTTTTTGAAGCGTTTACGTACAGCTTTTTAATTGTCTTGTCGTAATACGCAATAAATATTAGGCACTTCAAAATCAGCCCTTTCGCGCTTTGGCCGACAGGGCTGATTTATTTCAACCAACAAGATAACTCAGCGATCCACCTTCGGATCCACAAAAACCTGGCCTGAAGAATTTACGCGAACAATCATTGCAAAGGGCTGCAGTACGTCATCACCGTCTTGCGCCGAAGCAACCTGACCACTTAACTCAAAGCGCAAAGTAATCACCTCACGGGTTTCCTCTTCAACCGTAATCTTTGGCTGTAACAATCGCTTTTCGTAACGGGCAACTTGACGAATAATTGACTCTGATAGCGATTCAGTTGTTCCCATAGCGAACGAGCCCGCAATATTACTCATGTCGGGCATACCATAATTAGGGTCAATTGGTACAGATCCGGCCCTAGTATTCAACAACTTACGTAAATGCACCACAATTGAGTCTCGTAATTGACGGTCGACCGGACGACCGGCCACAAGCAGTGGCTCTTCCAACGCCGACAACCGTTCCAAAAGACGTATCTTGTACATGAACCTTTCCGTATAAGGCACTTATCCTTGACACCCACAAGCGGGTTCATGCAATATTAGTGACTCTTCGGCGCACCGTCCACTACATTCATGGCTACCAGCTTCAACAGGTTCTACGCAACTGAGCTCGCACGTTTGCGAGCCAACTCATTGGAATTCGCGCAAACGAACCCGGCTGTCGCCCCGATGCTCGGCGCTGTTACTACCGACCCTGATGTCGAGCGCCTGCTGGAGGGCGTTGCCTTTCTGAACGGGCTTACACTTCAAAAGCTCGACGACGAGTTCCCGGAAATTGTGCAAGAGCTCGCCAGCGTTCTGGTGCCGCAGTTTTTACGGCCACTGCCCGCGGCCTCCCTCATTTCTTTCACACCAAAAACCCAGCTTTCGGAACCTGCCGTCATTCCAGCAGGTACTGAAATCGGTGCGACACCCGTCGACGGCATCTCGTGCAAGTTCCGCACAACGGCCGATATTCATGCACACCCGGTCACTCTGGATACCGTGTTGTCCGAGCGGCTGACCGATGGCAATCAAGTACTTTGGCTTCAGTTCAAAACCAGCGAAGAATCAGACGGCATGGTTTTGCCTCCCCGGTTACGCCTATTCCTTGCGCAGGAGCCCTCGGCGGCAGCCAACATATTTATGTTGCTGGGTACACAACTGAAATCGATTCGGTTGCTCGACGCCCACGGCCAAAGCGTTGTGCTTTCGCCGAAGGTTTTTTTCCCGGCGTTCGACGAACCGCTGCTGCCCTACCCAGACAACGCTTTTCCTGCATTCGGCTGGTTACAAGAACTCCTTTTCTTTCCGCAAAAATTTCTGTTTTTTGAAATTGCTGATATTGCCAAGGGGCGCGGAACACTTAAAGGAGACAAGTTCCGCATCGAGTTTGTCTTCCATAAATCGGCGGCATCTTTGCCCGACCTGGCTGCACGCGACTTCGCCATGAATGTTGCGCCGGTTGTGAACCTGTTCGATCACGAAGCCGAGCCGATTAACCTTAACCATGAAACATCTGAATACCTCGTATCTCCCAGCGGAGCACACAGAAGGCAATTTCAAATTTACTCCATTGATGCAGTAACGGGCTATGTTCAAGGCAACGCAGAAAACAAAGATTATGTGCCGTTCTCGTTACTAACACACGACAAAGACCGCAGCCAGGCCAGTTACCGAACATCAATGCGACCTTCATTGGTTGGGGAAACCATCGATACCTATTTGTCGGTTGTTTACGACAAAAACGACAACCCTGAAAATGAAACGCTGTCGATCCAGCTTACATGTACTAACCGGTATTTACCCGAATCTTTGAAGCTGGGCGACATTTCCAAACCCACCAGCACGTCACCCGAGCGATTCATATTTCGCAATATTACGCCGGTTACCGCCTCTATCGACCCGCCCAGCGGTGAAAAGTTATTGTGGGATGTCATTAGTCACACAACACTAAATTTACTATCTTTATCTGGAGTCGAGAACTTAAAAGGTATTTTGCGACTCTATAACTCTACCTGCACACACGACCGTGCGACACGCAGTGCCAACGAACGCCAGATTGATGGGCTAGCGGAAATGCAGGTAACCCGCGAAACACGCCTGGTGCGCGGTGCCATGATGCAGGGCCAGCATATTGTGCTGACATGCGAGGAGAAAAACTGGGCAAGCCCGGGGGCACTGTACGTATGGGGCAGTGTGCTCGACCGATTCTTGTCTTGTTATGCAGGGATCAACTCTTATACGCGCTTTGAAATTCGAGATAAAAATACAGGAACAGAATTTAAATGGCCGATCAGGATGGGACAAAAGACCTTGCTATAAAAGGTCGTTTACTTAAGCAAGGGGAACGCTTTTCGTTCTTCCAGGCCTATCGCTTGCTGCGTCTAGCTGCCCTAAAAGAGGGGCGGCCCGAAGCCGACGTAAAGGTTCGCCCCAGCCTGTCGCTGCACTTTCCTGGCACCGACCTGAATGATATCCGCGAAACTTCACCCGGAACTTACCGCCTAACTGCAAATTTCCTGGGCCTCTACGGCGTTACGTCGCCACTGCCCAACTTTTATTCCGAGCAACTGCTCGACGAACACCACGAAAGCCGCCACAGTAATCGTGACTTTCTCGACATTATCAGCCAAACCATTTACCCCTTGTTTTTCAGGGCGTGGCTGAAGTCGCGTGCGCATGTACGTATCAAAGAATTCAATGACCAAAGGCTTTTGGAAATTTTCCATACCTTTGTAGGTATCAATGAGCCGCTGCGTTTTTTAAGCCAGCCAGGCTTCTCTCATTTGCTGCGTTTCGCCGGGCTATTCAGCCAGTACCCGCGTTCAGCAATGGGTTTGCGCACCATCATTGCGGCACTGTACCCAAAATCCAATGTAGAAGTCATACAGCAAGACGAGATGTGGCAGCCTATTCCGTCAGACCAGCGCATGCATCTGGGCAGTCAGGCATGCACGCTGGGTGAAGACAGCCATGTTGGCGCAATGGTACACAGCCGTATTAACAACCTGACAATTCGAATCCACGATATCGACCAAACCACTTTTCTGGCGTTATTACCAGGCCAGAAAGAATTCGCAAAACTGGCGTTTATTATCCGTTACTATTTACTCGACCCGCTTAACGTTCGGCTTGACCTTCAGCTACGACGTGGTGCGGTGCAACCCATTCAGTTGGGAGCGCCCAAAAAAAATTGGGCGGCACTGGGGCACGATACCTGGCTGGTCAATACGCAATCGCCACACGAAGCGCATGCCCAAGTCATGCTGTAACTCACTGCGCCCGCACTAAAGGACACCCTCATGGCCAGCAACGCAGAAAAAGAACTCTTGTTCACCTTCGAACTCAGCCAAAAAGATCTGCCCACATTTGATGTCGTTCGCTTCACAGGAAATGAAGCCATATCGCAGCTTTTTGAGTTCGACATAGTTCTGGTTTGCACACAAGGCGATGTCGACCTGGAAACCGTCCTGAACGCAACCGCCACACTGCATATCTGGTCACATGATCATTCCAGCTCCACGCCTTATCACGGCATGCTGGCCCGTTTCGAGCAAGAGGGTCAGGTCGACGAATATTATTTTTATCGGGCAACCCTGGTACCAAGGTTGTGGAAGTTGAATCTTACGTTTCTAAACGATGTTTACCTGAACGAAAACCGTGTTCCAGATATCATCCGCTCGATTCTTGATCGTAACGGTTTAAAAGGGCCAGACATCAAGTTAAACCTGAAGAATGAAAACGACTACCGGCAACGCAGTTTCGTTTGTCAGTACCAAGAAACCGACCTCAACTTCATTTCATGCTGGATGGAGCACGAGGGCATTTACTATTTTTTCGACCACGACGACAATGCCTCTGTGGGTGAGGTATTGAACATGATCGACTACAAAGAGGCGCAGCCTGAAAAAACCATTTCTCTGCGCTACACACCGCCCGAGAACGTTCAAACCG
>NZLH01000118.1 GCA_002694155.1 Pusillimonas sp.
GATGAAACTGCGCCGATTAAAGATAACGGTCGTTATTTCGCCTTTGATAATGAGTTGCCCGCTCACCCTGTTCAGTTGTCGGCCTTCAGTATCGATAGTCGGCCTGTAAGCTGGCGTCGGTTTCTGCCGGCTGTTGAGGCAGGGGCGCTAGCAACACCGCGTTATCTTCGCAAGCTTCATGGGGTTTGGCAGACCCGGCAGTTCGGGCAGTGGATTGATGTAAACCCTGACGATGCCGCTGTGCATATTTCCAAAGATCAAGCCGATGCCTGGTGTCGTTGGGCGGGTCGACGCTTACCTACCGAGGCAGAGTGGGAGTATGCGGCTTACCATGCGTCCGATTTCCAATGGGGTCAGGTGTGGGAGTGGACTTCCAGTCGATTTGTACCATTCGAGGGCTTTGTTGCGCACCCTTATCGTGACTATTCCCGCTTTGGGTTTGAAGAGCACCGCTATGTGTTGAAAGGGGCCAGTTGTGCAACTGATGCCAGAATGGCGCATCCGCGTTACCGGAACTTCTTTCCGCCCGAACGTTGCGACATTCACGCAGGTTTTCGTTCTTGTGCCCTATGAATTTTTTTTGTTCTTATATGCACGGGGTCACGCGTTAGTGCGTGCGTCAAGCCTTTGCTAAGAACACGGCGAACCAATGTTTATTGTCCGTCCAATAGCAACTGTCTTTGAAACCTGCTTGTTTTAGCATTGCGGTAAAGGCTTCTATTTGCCATTTGTACGAATTTTCTGTGTGAATTCGTTCGCCGGCGCTGAATTGACGTTGCCCATTGGGCCAGGTAACGGTTGTTTCTTGCGTCGCCTCCAGGTGCATTTCAACACGCGATTCATCGGCATTGAACAGGGCAATATGCCGCCATTCATGAATATTGAAATTTGTTTGCGCCAATTTATTTACATGGCGCAAAATATTGCGATTGAAGGCCGCAGTTACTTGCAGCGCGTCGTCGTAAGCGCGCTCAAGAATGTCGGCAGGTTTGACTAGGTCAACGCCAATGAGCAAGTGACCGTTTTGGCAAGCACGATGCACCTGTTGCAAAAAAGCCAAGGCATGCGTGGGGTTGAAGTTGCCAATGCTGGATCCGGGATAGAAAACTAAACTAGGCTCATTAACGGCTTCGGGCGGTAAGTGCAGAGTATGCGAAAAGTCTTGTGCCACTGCAATCATTTTTATATGCGGGTAGCGGCTTTGCAGGTTTCTTAGCGAGGCTTGAAGAAATTCGGCCGAAATATCTACCGCCACGTACTGATTGATATCGAAGGGTTCGAACAGTGTGGCCGCTTTTTCGCCATCGCCCGCACCCAGGTCGATGAGTGTTGAGGTTGTGCCAATTGTGCTCTTAATTTCGGCGCTGCGCCGCTTTAGAATTTCTGCTTCTGTGCGTGTGGGATAGTACTCGGGCAGGGCAGTAATCGCGGAAAACAGGCGCGACCCAAGCTCGTCGTACAAGTATTTTGGGGAAATATGTGGCGGGTTGTTAGTAAGCCCAGAAATGACCTCCTGGCGAACTTTATCGCGATCTTGAATTGACACGACGTTCCTTCAAAGCGTTGTAACTAAAAAAACAAGGCCGGTACTTAACCGGCCCAGCAAATTTAGCATGAGTATTTTTCTGTTAACAGTGCGGGTTTCAGGCATATCTCGTTTCGGATAAACAGGTTTATTCACCGCTTGAAAACTTCATCAGCACCAACCCCGAAACAATCAACACCGCTGCTAATACGCGCATAGTGTTTACTTGCTCGCCCAACACCGTGATGCCCACCAGAAATGCGCCTATCGCGCCAATGCCCGTCCAAATAGTGTAGGCCGTACCCAATGGCAACGAACGCATTGAAAAAGCCAGCAAGGCAAAGCTTGCAACCATGGTAATAAGCGTAACTACAGTGGGAATGGGCTTGGTGAAACCATGAGACAGTTTCATTGAAAATGCCCAAACGATTTCAAGAATGCCGGCAGCTAAAAGGGAGATCCAGGCCATGATAAGACTCCGTTAAAAAAGAGCCGGGCCGTCCCGATGAGTTCCCTAAGAGTGGGGGAGGTCGTCCTCCGGGGTGCGCAGGCCAAGCAAGGTTGGCCATGATGCGACGTGTGTCTATTATAGTTAAAACTGGCAAAATGAAAAGCAAAATCGAACGGCTCAAACAAGTAAAACAGGAGCGTCATGAACACTACAAATTACACAGTTCGCAGCATGACACGGCCAGAGATTGATGTATGTATAGAGTGGGCGGCGGCCGAGGGCTGGAACCCGGGCTTGCATGATGCAGATGCGTTTTACGCCGCAGACCCGGAGGGTTTTTTGTTGGGGTCGCTGAATGGCGAGCCAATTGCCTGCATTTCAGCCGTGCGTTATGGCGAAACTTTTGGCTTTATTGGTTTTTACATTGTGGCGCCGGCTTACCGGGAACAAGGGTATGGCCTGAAATTGTGGCATGTCGCGATGCAACGCCTGCATGGGCGCCTGATTGGCCTAGACGGCGTTGTGGCACAACAGAACAATTACCGTAAAAGTGGTTTTGAGTTTGCCTACAACAATATCCGTTATCAGGGGGTGGCAAATCCGTTGGCTTCGTTCGATGCTGGCATTGTTGATCTGGCCTCCGTATCGGAACTAGAACTGAATGATTTTGACAGCGCCATGTTTCCTGCGCCTCGGCGCGCCTTTCTTTCCAGTTGGATATCGCGCCCGGGAACAGTAGCCAAGGCGGTTATCAAAGATGATGTTTTGCAAGGGTATGGGGTTATTCGCCCCTGCAGAGCAGGATACAAAATTGGCCCGTTGTTTGCTCGCAATGCGCAAGTTGCGCAGTCGCTATACGATGCGTTGGTAAGCCAGGTCGAAAAAGGGGCGCAAGTGCAGCTGGATATCCCGCAGATGAATGCGCAGGCGCTGGCACTTGTAAAGCGCAACAATATGCTTCCGGTTTTCGAAACGGCACGCATGTATACGGGGCCGGCGCCACAATTGCCTATTCAGAATATTTTCGGTGTAACCAGTTTCGAGCTTGGTTAGAGACGGTTAAAACGTACGTTGTTATCGTTGTTTTTAAATTCTTATGGTTACAATTGGCGCTTTCCAGAAGTAGGGGTGTCGTTGTGCTTTTTAGAATAATGTTGTGTTGGTTGTTGTTTTCTCCAGCAATGGCTATAGCCAGCAACCTTGTTTCCGTTGATCACCCACGCTACCATGTCAAAATTGATACAAAAACGGCAAATATTGTCGAGTACGTGGTTCGAGCTGCGCCGGACAAAAAAAGTGCTAATGATTTTGCAGTCATCGATCGCTCAAAACAGAGGCTGCGGTTTGGCCTCACATTAGATGGCAAAACGGTTGGTGATTTTGAGCAAGCTCGTTGGTCTCCTTATTCACGCGAACGGCAGTATGTGGTTAAGGACGAGACCGTCAACGTGTTTCTTGCCATGTCGCTTCCCAATGAACAGGTTCGGGTTGTGCGAGCCTACCGCTTCGACCCCAAGGATAGCGTCATTGATATTTTGCACAGCATCACCGACCAGCGTAAAAGTGGCGCACCCGTAAGCGCCACGATTTCGGCCACATTCTCCCCGCAACTCACTGGATCAGCGGAACCAACAGTTCATGTGATTACCGATGCGTTCAAAAGCCGCTATCAGGTGCTGGCGCTGGCAGAGGTAGAAGTGTCGCGTTGGGGCATTGAACCGGCGAGTAAGCCTGCAATTTATCCCCTGATCGGGCTCGAGAAGAACCAGTTTGCCGGTATCAAACCAGGAACATTCTTCTCTGCGGGTATGCGTTCTATCGGGCTTAATAAAACGACGGGAGCTTTAGAAGTGTCGGTCGGGCCGGTGTCTATTGAGGCCGGGCAAAAGCAGCATAGTCTTACGATTGAGATTGTTGCAGCATCTTCGCCACAGGAGGCTTTTAACCAAGTGAATTTCTTTTTTGGCAGGCTGAAAGCACCCACAGGTTCAGTAAAAAAGGTTGCACAGAAGAAGGCTAGTGTTGCCAGCAAGCCAGTTGCAAGCCAGCCGGCCCCATTTGTCACGGGTGATGACCTTATCCCCTGGTACTGGTCGTTCCAGGAGGCATTTTTGAGATCCTACGCAGGCAAACGCGCCGAAGATGCGATCATCATACAAAAAATCATGGAAGAAATGCGGCGCGAAACAACTGTGCGTTCGTGCACGCAAACCGGTGACCAATGGTTTACCGACCTGGGTGTGTACTACGTGACTCTGGGGTGCGAGATAGTCGTAAAATCTTCAAAAACAGAAGGCCGCCCGAAAACCGGGCAAGACAACAACACTGAGTTGTACTTGGTGCGAAAGGACGACAAGTGGGTGATGGCGCCAGAAGGTGATGCGCTAGGCTGTGCGATAGCTCGTCAAGTCAACAATGAAAAGACGTGGGCAGCGTATAACAAGCAATACCCCCAAGGGCAGTGCGCCGGTCAGGCTTCGAAAGAAACCGTCAAGCCTGTGCAAACCGTTGCTGAAGTGGATTTGTTCAGTGCTTATGCGTTTAACCCTGACGGCTCACGCTTGTACACCTTTGGCAATGGCGAGCTGCTGATTTATACCGTGGCAGATGGCAAGTTGGTCAAGCGCATACCTCTGAAGGCAAGTGTCTCGAGGGGTCAAAACGGCCTGCGCGTCTCCGGTGATGGGCGCCATGTGCTGATGGGGACAACCCGCGAGCTCTATCTGGTTGATGTAGAAACCGCCAAGGTGTCGGTTTTGGCGTATCGGAATCCAGAAGGCCGTAGAATTGATGAATTCCAGGTGGCGTTTGATGATGATGCCGGCCAGGTGGTTGTGTTATATAGCCTGACGTTAGGCGCGACTTATTTGGATCGTTTCAGCATCAAGACCGGCAAGCGCGTCAAACAGTTTGATGATGACCGCTATATTCATGGCTTTGGTTTGAGTCGGGATGGTCGCAAGGTCGTCGTGCTAGGGAAAGAAAGAGGCGATAACAAACCAACGCAGCTTGCCTTTCATAGCACGCGTGATGGGAAAAAACTTTTTGAGTACCCTGTCAAAAATCTGACAGCGTTTTCAGAGCCGGTGTTCACCGGCAATGACAAGTATGTACTTTATGACTTGGAAGACGGGATGGTGGTGCGCGATACGTTGACAGGCCAGCCAGCGTTCAAAGCGCACGAAAAATGGCTGTCGAAGCTGGATGCTGATGAAACACGCATTAATGGCCAGGGTAGCCTTTTGCTGGATGCCTCACGAATATCGGATAATGTGTACCTGTTGGACATTGAAACGGGCAAGCGTCTTCTCGTCTTGAATCACACGCCCTCCACGCATAATCTCGTAAATTGGCCAACGGCTGCTTTTAGCCCGGATAATCAGCATTTTGTGGTGTATTTCGAGGGTAAGGGCACGCTGTACAAGCTGAACCCTGCCGGTATTGCCCGTGTGTTGAAGTAAAACAAAAAACCCAGCTAAACACGATGCTTAGCTGGGTTTTCTATACATAACACTGGTGCCCAGGAGAGGACTCGAACCTCCACACCTTGCGGCACATGGACCTGAACCATGCGCGTCTACCAATTCCGCCACCTGGGCCCTTAAATACTTAAGAGTATGCTAATGTAAGCCTTGTTAAAGCACTACATTTTACTTGCGAAGCTTTTGAAAGCTAGCGCGGTTTGCCGGTGCTTTCGCAAAACGACAAGAACAAAATTATACAACAGTTTTTCTGTAAATGGGAAGTGCCTTACTTGGTTAAGCGAACAAAGAACACCTCTGCAAAAGAGCCCGATTTAAATGGTAATGAACTCGATTCCGGGTTACCTTTATTGCCCGCCGATTTCGACCCCGACGTCCCCAGCCGCGAAGCTATTCTTACGCAGTTGCGGCAGGTGGGTAAACCTATTGGTGTAGACGACCTTGCACGCAGCCTTGGCGCGCAAGTGCCTTTATCAACAGGGTTCGACCGCCGTCTGCGCGCGATGGAGCGCGATGGCCAGTTGTTATACAACGCCAATGGCAAGCTGTTGGTTAACAAGAAAATGGACTTCATTGCCGGTCGGGTACAAGGGCACCGCGATGGCTTTGGCTTTTTGGTACGTGAAGATGGCGGCCCGGATATTTTTTTGCTACCGCGTGAAATGCTTAAAGTACTTCATGGCGATCGCGTGCTGGCTAAAGTAGACGGTGATTATCGTGGGCGTCCGCAAGCCACCATTGTGGAAGTGGTTGAGCGTAAAACCAACCGGCTGGTTGGGCGTTTCCTTTACGAGCGCGGCGCGCACATAGTCGTACCGGAAGACCAGCGTATTAAGCACGATGTACTTATTCCGCCCGGCGAAACGGCGGGTGCGCAGGCTGGCCAGGTGGTAACTGTGGAAATTGTGCAGCAGCCCACCCGTCATACACAGCCTTTGGGCAGGGTGGTTGAGGTTCTGGGTGAAATCGACGACCCGGGCATGGAAATTGAAATCGCGGTGCGCAAGTTTGATGTGCCGCACGAGTTCTCCGAACCGGCGCTGCGCCAGGCGGAACGCACACCGTCCTCTGTACACAAAGCCGACCTTGATGGGCGGGTTGATTTACGCGATGTGCCGTTTATTACCATCGACGGCGAAGATGCGCGCGATTTCGACGACGCTGTGTATTGCGAGCCGGTTAACCTGGGAACAGAAAAGCGTCGCCGACCCGGTTGGCGCCTGTTGGTGGCCATTGCCGACGTTAGCCATTACGTGAAACCCGGCGATCCGCTTGATGACGACGCCATCGAACGTGGCACCAGCGTGTATTTTCCACGGCGTGTTATTCCCATGCTGCCCGAGGCGCTGTCGAATGGTATTTGTTCGCTGAACCCGCACCTTGATCGTTTGGTGCTGGTGTGCGATATGGTTATTCCGGCCTCGGGTGCGAAGGCAGGAACTGTTTCGGCTTACCAGTTTTACAATGCGGTCATTCATTCACACGCCCGCACTACGTATACCGACATTTGGGCGGCGCTACAACAGCCCGATGGGCCAGCGGCCAAGGGCATGAGTGCGGTATACGAGCACGTTCGCCATTTATAC
>NZLH01000119.1 GCA_002694155.1 Pusillimonas sp.
CTTGGACGGACGACCCAGCCTGGGTCAAGCCAGTGCGCTGCGTTTCTACGCGAGTGGCTGCGGTGATTCGTATTGATCAAATATGGTTGTCGGTGGAACCGGTTGACATGCGCTGCGGTGTGGATCGTTTGTTGGCCCGAGTCATTGAGGTCTTTGGTAGATCCCAACCCCATCACGCGTATGTCTTCGCCAATCGTCGGGGCTCTCGCTTGAAGGTGCTAGTGTGTGACGGCTTCGGGGTATGGTTAGCGGTACGCCGGTTGCATCAGGGCAGTATGCACTGGCCTTCCCACGCAGACAAACACATGCCGATTACCCCTGAACAGGCACAGGCCTTGGTCATCGGTTTGCCCTGGCAGCGCTTGGCTCAATTCGACAGGATCGACACGATTTGACAACCTAATTGCAATCGGGGACTGTGCCAATGGCAGGGTAGGTGCTGATTGTGGAATGATGGATCCATGTCAGAAACGTCCGCTCCCAACCTCGATCAACTGGATGCTCATGCCCTGAGGGCGTTGGCACGCCGGTTGATGGGAGAGCTTGAGCAGCGTGACCAAACCCTGAGCGAAACACTCACCGTTGTTGAACGACAGGCACACGACCTGCGATCTAAAGAAACGCACATCCAACGTCTGACGCATGAGATTGCGCTGTTGCGTCGGTACCGCTTCGGCAAGAAGAGCGAGCAACTGGCGGGGGTACAAGGCCTGTTGTTGGAAGATGAGGTAGATGCCGACATTGCGGCGATTGAGCAAGAGCTGATTGACCTGGGTGGTGGCACACCGGTTGAACGCACGCGCACACAACCCAAACGACCAGTATTGCCGCCCGAGCTGCCACGCATCGTGATTCGTCATGAACCCGAGACAACAACGTGCGCTTGCGGTTGCCAGCTCCAACGCATCGGCGAAGATAAGGCCGAGAAGCTCGATTACGTTCCGGGTGCATCCTGAGTGTTGAACAGCATATCCGAGGCAAGTGGATATGCCGTCAGTGTCAGACACTCACGCAGGCGCCCGTGCCTGCTCAAGTCATCGATAAAGGCTTGGCCACGTCGGGGCTACTGGCTCATGTGCTGGTGGTCAAGTATGCAGATCACCTTCCGCTGTATCGTCAGGAACATATCTTTGCTCGGGCAGGCGTCAAACTGGCGCGGTCAACCCTGGCTCAATGGGTTGGCGTGTGTGGTGTGCGTTTACAGCCGCTGGTCGATGCGTTGCGTGAGGCCATCTTGGCGCAACCGATTCTGCACGCTGACGAAACCCCTGTACAAGTGTTGGAACCTGGCAGCAAAAAGACCCATCGAGCGTATCTGTGGGCTTATACGCCGGGTGTCTTCCAGGACTTGAGCGCCGTGGTCTATGACTTTACGCCAGGTCGCTCTGGATCTTATGCGCGAACGTTTCTTGAAAACTGGAACGGCCAGTTGGTCTGTGATGATTACGCTGGCTACAAGGCCTGCTTCGAACAAGGCATCACCGAAATCGGTTGTATGGCCCACGCGCGTCGCAAATTCTTCGAATTGCACCAGTCTGCCAAGAGCCATATTGCTGACCAAGCGCTTCAGTCGATTGGGCAACTGTACGCTCTGGAGGCGCAAGCCGCTGAGCTCTCACCTCAGCAGCGGCAACATCTGCGTGAGCAACATTCACGGCCCATTGCACAAACTTTACATGCCTGGATGCAAGCGCAGGTGCCTGACGGTTCAGGCATCGCCAAAGCCTTGGATTACAGTTTGAAACGCTGGGGTGCGTTAACGCGCTATTTGGATGACGGACGGCTGCCGATTGATAACAATTGGGTGGAGAATCAGATCCGACCGATCGCCCTGGGTCGCAATTATGTTCAGCCGTTGATTATGTTGAGTCGCCGACAGCGGTCCGCCTATTTGCGGCGGTCCGATTCTGTCGGCTGCACATAATCAAAGAGCCTGAAGAAACTCCAACAGTGCATCTGTCGGCCGGTAGCGCGTGCGTGGAATTTCAGGAGGCGCAATCGCAGCCAAGGCGCGTTCCTTCATAGCCAGGTCCGCTTCGACGTAACTGTGAGTCGTTACAGGGCTTTCATGTCCGAGCCACAAGGCAATGACGGTGAGGTCGACGCCGGACTGCAGTAGGTGCATAGCGGTCGTGTGACGCAGCGTATGCGGGGAGATGTTCCGCCCTTGGAGCGACGGACACTGTGGCGTTGCCATGCTCATGGCCCGTGCGATCCGTTGTGCGATATTGGAACGAGTCATCGGTTTGCCCCAGCGGTTGGGCAGCAACGGTTGCTCCGTCTGAAGGCTGGTCGATTGAAGCCAACCGCGGATTTCTACGACGGTTTCCTTCCACAGTGGGACGGTGCGCTGCTTGCGCCCCTTACCGTGCAACCGCACCGACGATGTGACTTCGAGTTCCAGATCGCAGACGCGGATGCCGATAAGTTCAGATACACGGGCGCCGGTGTTGTAGAGCAGTTGAAGCAGCACTCGATCCCGGCGGCCGCACCAGGTCGTCGGATCAGGCGCCGTCAGGAGTGCATGCACCTCATGGCGGGACAGGAATCCGAGCAAGGGCTTGTCGAAGCGTTTCATCGGAATAGCGAGAATGCGCTGGATGATCAGCAGTGCCGGCGGGCACTGCACGGCAACGTACCGGGCAAAGGCACGGACCGCAGCGAGCCGAGCATTGCGGCTGCGCACCGTATTGTGGCGCTCGGCCTCAAGGTGTTCCAGAAAGTCGAGAATCAATTCCGCATCGAAATCATTCAAGGCCAGCTTGACAGGCGGCTTGAATCAAACCGGGTTTTGAGGAGGCTTCATTTCCTGAGAGAATGAAGCCATGAAGAAACAAAATACCTTTTCGCCCGAAGTGCGCGAACGTGCAGTGCGACTTGTCCAAGAACATCGCGAGGAATATCAATCGTTATGGGCAGCTGTGCAGTCCATTGCCCCCAAGATTGGATGCAATGCCTCAACATTGCTTGAATGGGTCAAGCGTGCAGAGATTGATACCGGAGCACGGGCTGGTGTGACGACTGACGAGCGTGAACGTATGAGGGCGCTGGAACGAGAGAATCGAGAATTGCGGCGCGCCAACGAAATTCTAAGAACGGCGAGCGCTTTTTTCGCACAGGCGGAGATCGACCGCCAAGTAAAGAAATAAACGCCTACATTGATGCGCATCGCGATTTATACGGGGTCGATCCAATCTGTAAGGTATTGCAGGTTGCCCCGTCAGCGTACAGGCGCCATGCCGCTCGGTGTCGTCAACCCTGGTTGCGTAGCCAGCGTGCAAAAAAAGATGAGCAACGGATGGTGGATATTCGCCGCATCTGGGAGCAGAACTTTCGCGTCTATGGTGCTCGCAAAGTTTGGAAGCAAATGAACCGTGAAGGAATCGTAGTGGCCCGATGTACGGTCGAGCGCTTGATGCGCCGGCTTGGCATTGAAGGGATTCGCCGTGGCAAACGGATGCGTACAACCATCGCTGACAACGCAGCGCAGTGCCCGATGGATTTGGTCAAACGCCAGTTCGAAGTTGATCGCCCAAACCGCCTGTGGGTTGCAGATTTCACGTATTGCTCGACCTGGCAGGGTTGGCTTTACGTGGCCTTTGTGATTGATGCCTACTCCAAAAGAATTGTGGGTTGGAGAGCCAGTAGCAGCATGACGACGGATTTCGTTTTGGATGCGCTTGAGCAAGCCGTCTATGACCGGCGTCCAAGTGAGTCTGATGGGCTAGTTCATCATTCCGATAGGGGTGCTCAGGGTGGATTCAATTCGATACACAGAGCGGTTAGGCGAGGCTGGCATCAATCCTTCGGTGGGCAATACCGGAAGTGCCTATGCCAACGCTTTGGCTGAAACGATTAATGGGTTATACAAAACCGAATTAATTCATCGCCGGGCACCCTGGAAAACCAAAGCAGCCGTGGAGCTAGCTACTTTGGAGTGGGTATCTTGGTTCAACCATCAACGGTTGCTCGGGTCGATTGGTGATGTGCCACCGACAGAAGCCGAAGAGCGCTATTATCGACAGCTTGCGGCTCTCGCTGCGGAACCTGTTTTACTTTAACCAAACAGCCTCCGCGATTCCCGGTTCGATTCACTACCGTGTCCGGGTCAGTGCGTAGGCAGAAAGCAGCAAATCCGCGTAATACCTCGATGCGACGCGCCCAGCTGATCGGACGGGGATGGCGTGAGGCCCGGGCCCAGTCGGCGGCCAACTCCAGCGTGAGCCGTTCGGCTGCGCGTTGGTCGGCAAAGCGGGCAAACGAGCTAAGCTGCCCACCCTCAATCGAGAGCCCAAAGCCGAAGCTGCGTCGATAGGCGAGGTAGGCGGCCACCCGAGCTGCCCAGGTCATAGCGGCGGCGCTCATGATGTGCTCCCGGGCCAAGGCAAGGCGACAGAACGCAGGCGTTCCAGGTCAACACGGGCATACACCCGGGCGGTGTTCACATCCCGATGGCGTAGC
>NZLH01000120.1 GCA_002694155.1 Pusillimonas sp.
AAAGAAGGCAAGGTCATTCGGGTGAAGAATTGGTTGCAGCAACAGGGGCTTGATCTTTCGGGTTTTGAAACATCGTATTTCTATAGCGACTCGCCCAACGATTTGCCGTTGCTTGAAGTCGTCACGCATCCCATTGCAACCAACCCTAGCCCAACGTTAAAAGAAATTGCTCAGGCACGTGGATGGCGTGTTTTGGATATTTTCAAGGACATGCAGGACGCAAAGTCCTAAAATAACGCTCATGCTCACTGAAACAATAAAAACATTTGTTGGTCGACTGCTTTCCGGGGCCGGCCGCGGACCTGAACGTTTATCACGGGAAAAGCACGGCATCGACCGACGCCACGTTTCCCGGCACGCAATTAAGGTATGCGAAGTATTACAACAAGCAGGGTTTGAAGCCTTTATTGTTGGCGGTGCCGTGCGCGACCTCATAGTTGGGCTTGAACCCAAAGACTTCGATGTAGCAACCAATGCCACGCCGGCGCAAATCCGCCCATTGTTCCGCCGTGCCCGCATCATCGGACGGCGTTTTCAACTTGTACACGTTGTTTTCGGCCAGGAAATTATTGAAACGTCCACATTCCGGGCACCGGCGTCAAACGGGCATGAAACAGACGAGCACGGCCGCATATTGCGCGACAATCAATTCGGCACGAACGAGGAAGACGCCGCCCGCCGCGACTTTACCCTTAACGCCCTGTACTACGACCCGATTCGCGAAGAGGTAATCGATTACCATCGTGGCGTAGCCGACTTGAAGAAAAGGGTCGTACGCATTATTGGCAACCCCGAAACACGATACCGTGAAGACCCGGTTCGCATGCTACGTGCAGTGCGGTTTGCTGCCAAGCTGAATGCAACCATCGACCCGGCCACACTCGCCCCTATCCAGTCCATGGCGCACCTTATTTCGAATGTACCCAGTTCGCGCCTGTTCGACGAAGTTATTAAGCTACTTACGTGTGGTCATGCAATCGACTGTCTGAAACAACTGAAGACACTCGACCTGCACCAACACCTTCTTCCATTCATCGACAGCATTTTCAATCACCCTGAACACTTTCGCTTCCTTGAACTCGCGCTGGATCGAACCGACGCGCGGGTACGTACAGGCAAAAGCATCAGCCCGGGATTTCTCTTCGCTTCTTTACTGTGGAAGCTGGTAAAAGACGAATGGGATAGCAACCAAAAAGAGGGCCTGCCGCGTGTACAAGCATTGGTTGAGGCTGCCGACACGGTTATTAACAATCAGGCTGCCAACCTGGCGATTCAACGCCGTTTTCAAGCCGACATGCGCGAGATTTGGTTCATGCAACCGCGCTTTGAGCGCGCGACGCCACGAAGCATCTGGCGCTTGCTTGAACACCCCCGGCTCCGTGCGTCGGTCGATTTCCTGCAATTACGCGCAGAGGCGCACGAAGTTGACAGCGTGGATGCACAATGGTGGATGGACCTGACAAACGCCGACACCGAAAAGCGTACCGCAATGATTGAAGAATATCAGCGTGACAAACGAGGGGGGCGTCCGGGCGCTGGTAAATCGGGGAACCGGCGACGCCGCCGGCCGCGCCGGAAAGCCCCACCCGAACAACATTAAGGTTTATGAAACGCGCTTTTATCGGCATGGGCGCTAATTTAGGCCCTTCGCGACAAACCATTACGCAAGCTGCAACGCAGTTAGCAGCGCATCCCCTTATTAGCGCGCTGGATCTTTCGCCGTTTTATCAAAGCAAACCCGTTGATGCACAAGGCCCTAACTACGTAAACGCCGTGGCGCGTGTACAGACAGCACTGCCCCCCCTGGCATTACTGGATTTATTGCAACAAATTGAGCAAACCCATGGCCGGCAGCGCCCCTACCGAAACGCCCCCAGAACGCTGGACCTTGACCTGCTGCTATACGATGGCGTGCAACTAAACACGAACAGGCTAACGTTGCCGCATCCTCGTATGCATTTACGGGCTTTCGTGCTGCAACCTTTACGCGACCTGGACCCAAACCTGGCCCTGAGGCAGGGCAACCTGACAAAATTACTTGAAGCGTGCGCCGACCAGGCAATAGAAAAACTGGCGTAGCCGCTGCCCAAACAGCAGCTACGCAACGCCCGCTTAATACCCGATATTACGCGGGCAAAATAGCAATTTCAGCAATTCGTGCCTGCCATTCTTTGGGGCCTGTTTGATGCACCGAGGTTCCGGTAGCGTCTACTGCCACAGTCACTGGCATGTCTTTCACCTCGAACTCGTAAATCGCTTCCATACCCAGGTCTTCAAAACCAACAACCTTGGCACCGCGAATTGCCTTGGAAACCAAGTAAGCTGAACCGCCCACAGCCATTAAATAAGCCGACTTATGCTTGCTGATAGCTTCAATGGCAACCGGACCGCGCTCGGCCTTACCAATCATGGCAATCAGGCCGGTTTTTTCAAGCATCATATCGGTGAACTTGTCCATTCGCGTTGCGGTTGTTGGGCCTGCGGGCCCCACGACTTCCTCGCGAACCGGATCTACCGGACCTACGTAGTAAATGACGCGATTCGTAAAATCTACCGGGAGGGGTTCACCTTTTTCAAGCATTTCTTGAATACGCTTATGGGCTGCATCGCGGCCCGTTAGCATCTTGCCCGACAGCAACAAGGTTTGCCCGGGCTTCCATGATGCCACTTCTTCTTTGGTAAGCGTGTCCAAATTTACCTGCGTCGACTTGTTGTAGTCGGGCGCCCAGTTAACGTCAGGCCAAAGTGAAAGATCGGGCGGCGTCAATTGTGCCGGGCCCGAACCGTCAAGTTCGAAGTGAACGTGGCGCGTTGCGGCACAATTGGGAATCATTGCAACCGGCTTGGATGCAGCATGCGTGGGAAAGGTGTTGATCTTAACGTCAAGCACTGTGGTGAGCCCTCCAAGACCCTGAGCACCGATACCCAGCGCGTTCACTTTCTCATAAAGCTCAATACGCAACTCTTCAAGTTTATTTTGCGGCCCGCGCGCCAACAGTTCGTACATGTCGATATCTTCCATGAGCGACTGTTTGGCCATTAGCATGGCTTTCTCTGCCGTTCCTCCGACACCAATACCCAACATGCCCGGCGGACACCAGCCCGCCCCCATTTGCGGCACGGTTTTCAATACCCAGTCAACCAGAGAGTCGCTTGGGTTAAGCATGACGAACTTGGATTTGTTCTCGGAGCCACCCCCTTTTGCTGCCACTTGAACATCTACTTTATCGCCCTCAACCAGCTCGACATTCACAATACAGGGCGTGTTGTCACGCGTGTTTTTACGGGTGAACAAAGGGTCGTTCAATACCGACGCACGCAGCGGGTTATCGGGATTCAGGTAGCCCTGACGCACCCCTTCATCACACACTTCCTGCAAGCTGCGTTTGGCATCTATGCGCACATTCATACCAATTTTCAGGAACACATTCACGATGCCGGTGTCTTGGCAAATGGGGCGATGCCCTTCTGCACACATACGAGAATTGGTCAAAATTTGGGCAATAGCGTCTTTTGCCGCCGGATTCTGCTCGCGCTCGTAGGCTCGGGCAAGATGCTGGATGTAGTCGGCAGGATGATAAAAACTAATGAACTGAACAGCGTCGGCAATCGACTGGATCAGATCTTCTTCTTTAATGATGGTCGTCATAGTAAAAAGTCCGGATAAGAAAATGGCCAAGCTGCATATAAGGCTTAAGTGTGGCCACTGGCTATTATTTACCTTGCCATACTGGTTTGCGCTTTTCCGCAAATGCCGTAGCGCCTTCTTTGGCATCGGCAGACGCAAAAATATGGGCAACGCGTGGTCGTTGCAAATCGAACATATCGGCCTGGCGCCAATCTTTCGACTCTAGAATGATTTTCTTCGCTGTGCGTACTGCCAACGGACCGTTTTCCGCAATAATGGCGCCCAGCTGTTGAGCCACCTGCACAGCCTGGCCTGATTCGGCCAAACGATTCACCATGCCGAAATGGTAGGCGCGTTCAGCCGCCATCATCTCGCCGGTAAGAATCACTTCCATGGCGATATGATGTGGAATACGCTGAGGCAGGCGCAACATGCCTCCGGAACTGGGTACCAGCCCACGCTTGGTTTCGGGTAAACCGAACTTGGCATCTTTTGCCGCTACGATAAGGTCGCATGCAAGCGCAAGCTCGCAGCCCCCGGCCAACGCGTAACCCTCAACCGCCGCAATAAGAGGCTTTTCAGGGCTTTTTTCGCACAACCCGCCCAAACCACGACCCGGCACCAAAGGGCGCTGCCCGGTTTTAGCAAAGGCTTTTAAGTCCATCCCCGAAGAAAACGTACCGCCCGCACCAGTTAGCACACCAATCACGACATCATCATTGGCATCGAGCTCGTCAAACGCTTTAGCCATCTCAACAGCGGTTTCAAAATTAATCGCATTGCGGGCTTCGGGACGGTTGATGGTTATTACCATAACGCGGTCAACCACTTCAATCTTCACGAGATCCGACATGTAAAAAGCTCCTGATACCTTGAAAGGTAAAGTAAAAAATGACTGTTAACCCGTTATCATACGTCGATTCGACCTTCGAATAGAAATCAGCCCCCGGCAAGCAAATGAAGCTTTTTCATTAAGCGCGTTAAAATCCAAGACTTTGCAGCCATTTCGCGTTATAGCTTTCACTCATGCTCACGTTTCAGCAAATTATCCTGACACTTCAGAACTACTGGGATCAGCACGGCTGTGCCCTGCTCCAACCTTACGACATGGAGGTGGGGGCAGGAACGTCTCATACTGCCACTTTTCTGCGTGCTATCGGGCCAGAACCCTGGCGGGCCGCCTATGTACAACCTTCACGCCGCCCTAAAGACGGTCGTTACGGCGAGAACCCGAACCGGTTACAACATTATTATCAGTATCAAGTCGTCCTTAAACCGGCGCCACCCGATATTCTCGACCTATATATCAACTCGTTACGCGCGCTGGGCATTGATCCCCAAGAACATGACATCCGTTTTGTCGAAGACGACTGGGAGAACCCTACCCTGGGTGCATGGGGTTTAGGCTGGGAAGTTTGGCTAAACGGCATGGAAGTGACGCAGTTCACCTATTTTCAGCAAGTTGGTGGTATCGACTGCACACCCACCACCGGCGAAATTACCTATGGGCTAGAGCGGCTGGCCATGTACCTGCAAGGTGTAGAAAGCGTGTATGACCTCGTCTGGACCCAAGATGCACAAGGCCGAAAGGTGTTTTACCGTGACGTTTTCCACCAAAATGAAGTCGAGCAATCAACCTATAACTTTGAATATGCCTCAACCGAAACCTTATTCCGTCACTTCAACGATTACGAAGTGGAAGCGGAAAAACTGATTCAGGTACCGCTAGCTTTGCCTGCGTATGAGCAAACGCTTAAAGCGGCTCACACATTCAATATGCTGGATGCCCGCGGCGCCATCAGTGTTACTGAACGAGCCGGCTATATTGGCCGCATTCGCAACTTGTCGCGTGCAGTTGCGCAAGCCTATTACGAATCAAGAGAACAATTGGGTTTCCCCATGCTAGTTACACAACCGGAGGCAGTCTGAATGAGCCACGCT
>NZLH01000121.1 GCA_002694155.1 Pusillimonas sp.
ACCAGTTGGCCGGTAGCCAGCGCGATACTGCAACACCCACCGCCACACCAACTATAAGTACCAGCAGCCACAACCCGTGTTTCTTCATTATTTTTCCAATGTTGCTAACTTGTTAATTGCCGTCAATTTACCCCAAAGCACAACTTTTCGGAGACGCTGCCGCTAACTCTACGCCCTGATTGGCAAGCGCATCGGCCTGCTCATTTCCCGGGTCACCCGAATGACCCTTGACCCATTCCCATTGAACATCGTGCTTTTGGGTTAAAACATCCAGGGCCTGCCATAAATCGACATTTTTAACAGGCTTTTTATCTGCCGTTCGCCAACCACGCTGTTTCCAGTTGGAAAGCCATTCGGTCATGCCTTTCTGCACATACTTGGAATCGGTATGAACAACCACCTGGCAAGGACGTTTAAGAGCCTGCAAGGCTTGAATGACCGCCATTAACTCCATACGATTATTGGTTGTTTCCGCCTCGCCACCGCACAAACTTTTCTCGTGGCGGCCTTGCTTCAGAAAAGCGCCCCAACCACCTTTGCCCGGATTTCCCTTGCAGGCACCGTCTGTCCAGATATGCACTGCTTTTGCTGCGCTTTGCCCCATTCAATCAAGATCCTATCGATTGTTTAAAAGTAGTCATAACCTAATATTGGTCGACATTATGACCTTCCCTGCGCGGACTTGCGGCCACCGCTGCACGCCGCACCCGTTTCTTGCGCTTTTCTTTCCATGCCGGCCCCACCAAGCGCACAGCGGCCACCCGCTTCACTGCCGCCACCACATAAGCTGCGCCGCAAATAGGCCACCACCGGTCGCCAGCCGACTCTATGAACGACCATCGATCTAGCCACCGCTGCGACGCACAAGGCGGTGCGTAACACCCAAAATGCCCTCTGTCTATTTCCAGAGCCAACAGCTTGAACCAGTCTTTCAAACGGGGCAAAGAGACCTGCAACGGCGCAGGCACGGGTGTAACCGGATCTAGCGCCGGCAAACGGCCATGCACCCCCCATAAGCTCCAGGGATTAAACCCGGAAATAACCAAACGGCCTTCGGGCACCAATACGCGTTCGGCCTCGCGCAAGACTAAATGGGGGTTGTTGGAACACTCCAGCACATGCGGTAATATCAAAAGATCGATTGACTGACTTTCGAACGGTAAATATTCAGGTTCCGCGTACAGGGAAGGCACACCGTTAGCTACAGATACAGCATCAAGGCTTTGATGTGTAAAAACTTTATGCGGAATCCGGTTCGCCTCAAGCAAATTCCATTGCGGCAGCCCCAACTGAACGGCATGGTAACCGAATGCATTGGCCACCATGTTGCTAATTTTTTGCTGTTCCCAGTTTCGTACATACTGGCCAACCGGCGTTTCCAGCCACTCGGCCAGCTCGAATATTAAAGGTTGGTCAGATGATTCAAACACATAAACTCCTTAATGAGTGGCTTAAGTTATGACTACGCATGCTGATTCCGGTTCGACGCGGCTCATTCCTGTTCCCGCCTTTTCCGACAACTATATCTGGTTATTGACAAAAGGAAACCATGCTGTGGTGGTTGATCCGGGCGACGCTAAACCTGTTCTTGACCAACTTGCCAAATATAAGCTTACGCTTGATGCCATTTTGGTTACACATCACCACCCAGACCACGTTGGCGGCGTGCAGGCGCTGAAAGACGCTACCGGCGCAACCGTTTTCGGGCCTTTAGGTGAGAACATACCGGCTTGCGACGTGCGCCTGAAAGAAGACGACGAGGTCCCGCTGGACAACTTCGGGTTAACGCTGTCTGTTCTGGATATTCCAGGCCACACTGCGGGTCATATTGCCTATTTTGGTTACCTCGACAACAACCAGCCTGTTGTGTTCTGTGGTGATACACTCTTTGCTGGCGGTTGCGGACGCTTGTTTGAAGGCACACCCGCGGAAATGGTGAATTCGTTGGCCAAACTTCAGGCGCTGCCCTTAAACACACTGGTTTGCTGCGCGCACGAATATACATTGTCTAACCTGAAGTGGGCGCTCGAGGTAGAGCCCAACAACAAGGTTCTTCAAAAACGTTGGGAAACCTGCAAACAGCAACGCGAGCACGGTCAACCAACCTTGCCTTCTACAATCGGTGTCGAAATGGAAACCAATCCATTCCTGCGGCCGCTACAGCAATCGGTTATCGAATCTGCGCAACACTACGCAGGCAAACCTTTAAGTTCTGCCGTAAATGTTTTTGCGTCGTTGCGGGAATGGAAAAATAATTTTTAACGCTTACCCATGAATTTTCTGCGCCTCTTTGTGCTTATGCTGGCCACATTGCTTGCCGGATGTGCCACGCAAAATGCCAACCAGGACGCAGGTCGTGACCCCTACGCGGCAACCGATACGTCGCGTACCATCGACCTGACTCATCCACCCCAAGATATCTGGGACCGTATCCGGCGGGGCTTCGCTATTCCCAACCTGCAAGACCCATTGGTCGACGAATGGACGCAATACTATGCATCGCATCCAGAATCGATGTATCGCATGAGCGAGCGGGCCAAACGATACCTTTATTTTGTCCTGGACGAGCTGGAAAGTAACCAGCTTCCTACCGAGCTGGCATTACTTCCTTTTGTAGAAAGCGCCTACAACCCACAAGCGTTGTCGCGATCACGCGCCTCCGGGTTGTGGCAATTTATTCCCAGCACCGGGCGCCATTTCAACCTTAAACAAGACAGCTGGCTTGATCAGCGTCGTGACCCCATTGCGTCAACCCGGGCTGCGGTGGAGTATCTTGCTTATTTATACGACTTTCAGGGCGACTGGTATCTTGCCCTTGCCTCGTATAACTGGGGCGAAGGCGCCGTAAAGCGCGCCATGCGGCGCAACGAAGACGCAGGAGAACCCACCGACTACCTGTCGCTGAAACTTCCAGACGAAACACGTAATTACGTCCCCAAGCTGCAAGCAATCAAGAATATTATTGCCGACCCAAAACGGTATGGCGTAAAACTGCCACCGGTAAGCAACACCCCCTATTTCACTGCCATTCGCAAAACCCATCCGTTGGAAGTTGAAGTCGCTGCACAGTTGGCACAGATGCCGGTCGAAGAATTCAAGGCATTGAACGCGGGGGTTAACCGTGCCGTTATGGTTCCCGAGATTGTGCCTACAATCTTGCTACCTACTAACCGGGTCGATATCTTCAAAGCAAATCTTGAAACGTATCGAAAAGCGCAAAACTGGAAAACATACCAAACCAAAAAAGGTGAGTCGTATGCCAGCATTGCCAATAAGCATGGTATTACCCTAAACAGGCTTAAAGAAATCAACGGCCTGACAAGAAGGCAAACCGTGGCCGATGCACGCACCTTGTGGGTTCCCGCGCCAGCCAGCGAGCCCGGCCTGCATTTGGCAGCAATCAACCTGGAACCAACTGCCGCCACAAGGCCTTCCCCCTCCGCCTCTAGTTCAACGAAAGTACGTGCGCGCACACGCGCCACCACGCGCGACGTTATTGTTCATCGCGGCCCCAACGTGCGAACCCACATTGTTAGAAAAGGCGATACGCTATACGATCTGGCGCGACGCTACAGCACGTCGGTTGGTGAACTGCGCCGTTTGAACAATTTAAGAAGTACACGCCTGAAGCTAGGCCAGCGCTTAAGGGTTCCGGGCACCGATATCCAGGGTTAACTTTAAAATTTATACTTCAAACAAGGCTAAAAAATGGGTTTTCTGAAAAACAAACGCATTCTTATCACTGGCGTTCTGTCTAACCGCTCTATTGCTTACGGCATTGCCAAGGCCTGTCACGAACAAGGCGCCGAATTGGCGTTCACCTATGTCGGCGACCGCTTTAAAGACCGTATCACCGGCTTTGCAAACGACTTTGGCAGCAAAATTGTCATTCCCTGCGACGTGGGGGAAGACGAGCAAATTGATGGCGCAATTACTGAGCTTCAAAAACACTGGGACAGCCTGGACGGCCTGGTCCATGCCATTGGCTTCGCCCCTCGCGAAGCAATTGCAGGTGATTTCCTGGAAGGCATGTCGCGTGAAGGCTTTCGCATCGCACATGACATTTCCACCTACAGCTTTCCTGCGCTGGCAAAGGCGGCTTTCCCCATGATGAAAGACCGCAACGCGTCGTTATTAACGCTTACTTACCTGGGGGCCGAAAAAGTTGTACCCAACTACAACACCATGGGGCTGGCTAAAGCATCGCTGGAAGCCAGCGTGCGCTATTTGGCCAACTCGCTGGGGCCTCACGGCATTCGTGCCAACGGCATTTCAGCCGGCCCCATTAAAACCCTGGCGGCCAGCGGCATTAAAGACTTTGGTTCAATTTTGAAATTTGTAGAAGCCCACGCACCGCTGCGTCGCAACGTTACCATTGACGACGTCGGCAATGTGGCGGCTTTCCTGTTGTCAGACCTTGCAGCCGGTGTCACGGGGGAAATTACACACGTCGATGCAGGTTTCTCGACGGTTGTTCCCGGCATGGAATAAAAGGCAGCTACACAGAAGGGGTTTCAAGCGGCGGGAATTGCACTGGCGCCGCCCCTTCTTCCCACGCTGGGTATTTTTCCATAATTCGCATAAACACTGGCGAGTCAAGCCATGCATTTAGCCAGGCTTCCACACGCGGCAGTGGTTGCTTTTTAAACCAATCGAGGTCGGCCCGGGCAAACTGACGTACAAACGGCATAATTGCCGTATCCGCCAGACACGGCCGCTGGCCAAACAAATAGCGCGACGACTGCAAGCGCTCTTCAAGCTGCGTCAGCCAGGCCACCCCAGCCTTCCCATGCGGCTCAGACTCTGTATTTTCGTAACGCTGAGGGTACTTATAGCGGTCTAGGTGGTACTTGAAAACCTCATCGCACGAAGCAATTAATGCCATCATTTTGTCAGTATTTTCATGGCCAGGCCTCAGCCACTGA
>NZLH01000122.1 GCA_002694155.1 Pusillimonas sp.
GTCGAGTTTGGTGTAGAGCTCGGCAACCACTTCACCTTTGTATTCGCGCTTGAAGCCGGAAAGGGCATCGCGACCGGCCTGATAATTAGGCGCAACCAGTGCAACACGCTTGTAACCCAGCTCGTTGGCTGCCGCACCACCCGCTGCGTGCAATGCTGAATTCTCGTAAGACGCAACAAAATAGTTCTTCATGCAACGTTTGCCGGCAAAGGGTGATGGGCCAGCATTAACGCTAACGTAGAAGGCGTCGTCTTTGGTAATGGAAGGCGCAATAGCGGTAAGCACGTTCGAGAAAATAACGCCGCTGAACAGTTTTACACCGTCGGCCAGCAGGCGATCGGCAATTTGTTTACCGTTTGCAGGCTTCAGGCCGTCGTCTTCAACAATGGTTTCAACAGCAACGCCACCCAAAGTGCCATTACCTTGTTTAATAGCCAGGTTAAAGCCGTCGCGGGCGTCTTCACCCAGATAGCCGGCAGGTGTGCTAAGTGTCGTAATAAAACCGATGCGGACCGGGTCTTTTGCCATGACATTTGTACTTAATGCCATAACGGCCGAAGCCATACAACCCAAAGCTAATTTTTTAAGCATTCAATTTCCCCTTAAGAAACAGATAGAACACTGACCGATTGAATCAGATGTCATGCTGAAACTTTATTGGGTTTTATGAATGCGAACAAGCGCTATCGGGCAGGGTTTCCCCGAATTGTTACAAAAAAACTTGAACCTTCAAGCATTAATAACGCAAAAGCCATAAAAATAGCCCCTTTCGGGGCTAAAAATGTCTGACAAAAGGGCGTCTTAAAAGACCAGACTGCCCTTTCCAGAGTCAGCTTATTCGGCGTCGTCTTGTGCTTCTTCCTCGACCGGACGATCAACCAACTCCATGAATGCCATGGGGGCGTTGTCGCCTTGACGGAAACCCATTTTCAAAACGCGAGTGTAGCCACCGTTGCGCTCTTTGTAACGTGGCCCAATTTCGTCGAACAGCTTAACGACGGCATCACGGTCGCGCAAGCGCGCAAACGCCAAACGCTTGTTTGCCAGGGTTGGCTCTTTACCCAAAGTGATAAGCGGCTCGATAACACGACGCAGCTCTTTGGCTTTAGGAACGGTGGTTTTAATAGCTTCGTGTGTAATCAACGAGACAGCCATGTTGCGAAACATAGCCAAACGGTGACTACTGGTACGGTTCAGTTTACGTAATCCACTGCGGTGACGCATAATAATTTCCTTTGAATCTTAAAACCGGTAACGAATTTGCTTCCCGGCATGGTTAACCGGATCTTCTATCGGCTTGCGCCGCGGTCCGGTGGTAAATAAAGCGTGACGATAAATTCAAAAAATAGCGCCACGCCAAAAACAGCTCACTATTGGCCGTGTGGCCAACAATTTAAGGCCGTTCCAAGCCCAGTGGTGGCCAGTTATCAAGCTTCATGCCCAACGTAAGACCACGTGCAGCCAACACTTCCTTGATTTCGTTCAAAGATTTACGGCCCAAGTTCGGCGTTTTCAGCAACTCGTTCTCGGTACGCTGGATGAGATCGCCAATATAGTAGATGTTCTCGGCTTTCAGGCAGTTGGCCGACCGCACAGTTAACTCTAGGTCGTCGACCGGACGCAACAGAACGGGGTCGATAGGCTCTTTGCTGCCGCCACGAGCGCCACCGACGTTTTCGGTAACCACATCGCCTGGGCCGTCGAGGGCTGCGAATACGGAAATTTGATCCATTAACAAACGGGCAGCCTGGCGCACGGCCTCTTCCGGAGAAATGACACCGTTAGTCTGGATGTCCATAACCAGTTTGTCGAGGTCGGTACGCTGCTCGACACGCGCGCTTTCAACGGCGTAGCTAACACGGCGAATAGGGCTGTAGGAAGCGTCGAGAATAATGCGACCAATAGTGTGAGCGTTGTCTTCAGCCAGGGCGCGCACATTACCCGGAACGTATCCACGCCCCTGATCAACTTTCACCTGCATTTCCAGTTTGCCTTCGTCGGTTAACGTGGCAATAACGTGATCGGGGTTAATAATTTCGACATCGTGCGGCAACTCGATATCAGAAGCCTTTACTTCACCGGCGCCTTGCTTGCGCAGGGTTAGTGTCACTTCTTCACGGTTGTGCAACTTGAATACAACCCCTTTCAGGTTCAGCAAAATATCAACCACGTCTTCGCGCACACCTGGCAGCGTAGAGTACTCGTGAACCACACCCGTAATCTGAACCTCGGTTGGCGCGTAACCTGTCATGGAAGACAGCAAAATACGACGCAGTGCGTTACCCAATGTGTGACCATAACCGCGTTCGAACGGCTCCATGACCACTTTTGCATGATTGGGGGTAATAGATTCAACCTCGATAGAACGGGGTTTCAACAGAGCTTGTGACGACATGTATGTTCCTTTTCAATACCCTCGGCTCGTTACACCGATAAGGCTGACGGACAAAAATGACAATATAAAACTGCCGGAGATTTTCACTGCAAAGCCCACTTTCCAGATTTGACTGAAAAGTGGGCCAAAGCCAGTCGCTGCAGAATGCAGACGCGAATTAGCGCGAATACAATTCAACAACCATCGACTCGTTGATGTCGCGAGCAACATCAGCGCGGTCGGGGGCTTGTTTGAAAGTGCCGGTTAACTTGTTGGCATCAACTTCAACCCATTGGGGGAAGCCAATACCGGAAGCCAAGTCAAGCGCTTCACGAATACGTGCTTGCGCTTTAGCTTTTTCGCGAATTGTTACCACGTCGCCGGGCTTAACAATCATGGAAGCGATGTCGGCAGTTTTGCCGTTTACTTCAATAGCGCGGTGGCTTACCAGCTGACGTGCTTCTGCGCGAGTAGAGCCAAAGCCCATGCGATAAACAACGTTATCCAGGCGCGACTCGAGCAGCTGAATGAGCGTTTCACCGGTGTTACCACGCCGACGCTCTGCCTCTACAAAATACTTGTGAAATTGCTTTTCCAAAACGCCGTACATGCGCTTGAGCTTTTGCTTCTCGCGCAGCTGCAAACCGTAGTCGGAAGTGCGCGCACCGGAAGTGCGGCCATGCTGACCAGGTTTGGACTCGAGCTTGCACTTCGAGTCAAGCGAGCGACGGGCGCTCTTCAGGAATAGATCGGTACCCTCGCGGCGCGAGAGCTTGCATTTTGGTCCAATATAACGTGCCATGATGCTTCCTCTTAAATGCGACGGCGCTTGGGCGGGCGGCAACCATTGTGCGGAACGGGAGTGATATCGGAGATGCTGGTGATCTTGATACCCAAAGCGTTCAACGCACGTACGGACGATTCGCGACCGGGGCCAGGCCCTTTAATACGTACTTCAAGGTTCTTGATGCCGTATTCGATTGCAGTACGACCTGCCGCTTCAGCAGCTACCTGGGCAGCAAACGGTGTGGATTTACGCGAGCCTTTAAAGCCTGCGCCACCCGATGTTGCCCACGACAGCGCGTTGCCCTGACGGTCGGTAATCGTGATGATTGTGTTGTTGAAGGATGCATGAACGTGCGCGATGCCGTCCGAGACAACCTTCTTGATTTTCTTGCGTACGCGTGATGCGCCGCTGTTGGAAGCTTTCGCCATCTTCTAGTCCTCGAGATTATTTCTTCAGGGAAGCCGCTGCACGACGCGGACCTTTACGGGTACGCGCGTTGGTGCGTGTACGCTGACCACGCACCGGCAGACCACGCTTATGACGCAGGCCGCGATAGGTTCCCAAGTCGATCAGACGCTTGATAGACAGTTGAACTTCACGGCGCAGGCCACCCTCTACCGTGAATGACCCCACCTGCTCACGAATTTTCTCGAGCTCAGCGTCGGTGAGATCCTTGACTTTCTTTGTACGTTCGATGCCGGTTGCGTCACAAATTTGACGAGCACGTGTCGGGCCGACGCCAAAAATGGCGGTTAGACCGATAACAGTGTGCTGATGCGGCGGAATGTTAATGCCAGCAATACGGGCCATGACTGTTCCTTGTTAATCCGTTACGTGTCGGCAATTAGCCTTGACGCTGCTTATGACGGGGATCGGTGCAAATTACACGTACCACGCCGTGACGTTTGATAACTTTACAATGACGGCAAATTCTTTTTACCGATGCCATTACTTTCATGGTTGACTCCTAGTTTCCTTTACCCGGGCCGCTTATTTCGAGCGGAACACAATTCTGGCGCGAGACAGGTCGTAGGGCGTGAGTTCCACTGTGACCTTGTCACCCGGCAGAATCCGGATGTAATGCATACGCATCTTGCCCGATATATGGCCCAAAACGATATGGCCATTTTCCAGCTTGACGCGGAATGTTGCGTTAGGCAGGTTCTCTATTACTTCGCCCTGCATCTGAATGACGTCATCTTTTGCCATTTCAAATTACCGCATTGGCAGACCCGCGCCTTTGAAGTTCGCCTTCTTAAGCAACGAATCATACTGTTGAGACATCATGTAGGACTGAGCCTGAGCCATGAAGTCCATCGTTACCACGACAATAATCAAAAGCGAGGTGCCACCGAAATAAAACGGCACGTTCCAGCGCATCTGCATGAATTCGGGCAGCAAAGACACCGCCGTAATGTAGATGGCGCCAACCAGGGTCAGACGCATGAGAATCTTGTCGATATAACGTGCGGTCTGTTCACCCGGACGAATACCCGGAACGAAAGCACCACTCTTCTTCAGGTTATCTGCCGTTTCACGACTGTTGAAAACCAACGCCGTATAGAAAAAGCAGAAGAAAATAATTAATGCTGAAAACAATGTGACATACAGGGGCTGGTGCGGTGCCAACGCCCCGGCAAGATCACTGAGCCAGCGCATGTCTGGGTTGCTGGAGAACCAGCTTGTAATGGTGGCCGGCAACAGAATGATGGACGAGGCGAAAATGGGCGGAATAACCCCGGCCATATTCAGCTTCAGCGGCAAGTGTGAACTTTGCCCACCATACATTTTGTTGCCAACCTGCCGCTTGGCATAATTAACCGTAATACGGCGTTGGCCACGCTCTACAAACACTACAAAGTAGGTAACCGCTACCACCAGCACCAGAATAAACAGGGCTGAAAGAATAGACATGGCATCGGTGCGAACCAGATCCATCATGCCCGATAACGCACTGGGCAGGCCAGCCACAATACCGGCAAAAATCAGGATGGAAATACCATTACCAATTCCGCGCTCGGTAATTTGTTCGCCCAGCCACATCAGGAACATGGTTCCGGTTACCAGCGTTACCACTGTTGTAAAGCGGAACAACATACCCGGGTCGATTACCAGACCAGGCTGAGACTCGAGTGCCACCGAAATACCTACTGCCTGAATCAGGGCCAGAAACACGGTGCCGTAGCGCGTGTATTGTGTGATTTTCCGACGACCGGCTTCGCCTTCTTTCTTCAAGGCTTCAAGCGAGGGCACCACCACCGACATAAGCTGCATGATAATGGCAGCCGAAATGTACGGCATGATTCCCAACGCCATAACCGAGAAGCGCTCTAGTGCCCCACCGGAGAACATGTTGAACAAGCCCAAGATGCCGCCCTGGTTGGCCTGGAACATTTCGGCCAGCGCATCGGGGTTAATACCAGGCGCCGGAATATGCGTACCAAGCCGGTAAACCACCAGGGCCAGCAGCAGGAAAATGATACGACGCTTTAAATCGCCGTAGCGTGGACCTGCTTTACTCTGTGCCTGAGCCTTAGCCACCCGTTACCCCTTATTCAACCAGCGAACCGCCGGCTGCTTCAATTGCCGCACGCGCACCTGCCGTAGCCGACACACCTTTCAGTGTGACTTTACGAGAGATTTCGCCTGATTTGATCACTTTCACGGAACGAATACCGTGACCAACCACACCGGCCTGCTTCAATACCTGAACGTCGATTTCATCGACAGGTAGCGCCTGAAGTTCTGACAGACGTACCTCGGCGCGCAGATGACGGCTCATGGAGGTAAAGCCGCGCTTGGGCAGGCGACGATACAACGGCATTTGACCGCCCTCGAAACCTACTTTGTGGAAACCACCGGAGCGCGATTTCTGGCCTTTATGACCACGACCTGCAGTTTTGCCCAGACCGGAACCAATACCGCGACCAACACGACGGCGTGGACGCTTGCTACCTGGTGCGGGTTGCAGAGAATTCAATTGCGTTACTGACATGTCGATTCCTTTCAGACTTCCGAGACTGACACGAGGTAATCCACTTTACGGATCATCCCGCGCACCTCGGGGGTGTCGACCAACACGCGACTGCTATTGACGCGACGCAGACCCAAACCGCGCACGGTTGCACGGTGAGATTGCTTCGTACCGATTACAGAACGCACGAGGGTTACTTTGATTTGCTTTTGTGTCGTCATGACTTACCCCAGAATTTCTTCCACCGACTTGCCACGCTTGGCAGCGACGTCGGCGGGTGTCGAGCAGGCTCGCAAACCGTTCAGCGTAGCACGCACCAAGTTGTACGGATTGCTTGAACCCAGGCTTTTTGCCACGACGTTACGAACGCCCATTACTTCGAAAATGGCGCGCATGGGACCACCAGCAATTACACCGGTACCTTCAGCCGCAGGCGAGATAAGTACGGTGGATGCACCGTGCTTGCCAACAACTGCGTGGTGCAACGTACCGCTTTTCAGCGGAACCTTGACCAAACCGCGGCGGGCTTGTTCCATTGCCTTTTGAACAGCAACCGGCACTTCACGTGCTTTGCCCTTGCCCATGCCGATGCGACCATCGCCATCACCTACTACGGTCAGTGCTGCAAAGCTCATGGTGCGACCACCTTTTACCACTTTGCTTACACGGTTGACCGCGATCATTTTTTCACGCAAGCCGTCGTCTTCTTTGTCGGCGGGATGCTTGCCTTGTGCTTTAGCCATATGACAATTCCTTGCTTAGAACTTCAGGCCGGCTTCACGCGCGGCTTCGGCCAGCGCTTTAACGCGGCCATGATAACGGAAGCCCGAGCGATCAAAAGCAACCTGCTCGATGCCAGCTGCTTTGGCTTTCTCGGCTACGCGCTTGCCCACCAGGGTTGCAGCGGCCACATTGCCACCGTTTGCCACTTCCTTGCGGACTTCTGGCTCAACGGTTGAGGCGCTGACCAAAACGCGATCACCTTCCGGCGAAATAATGTTGGCGTAAATGTGCGAATTGGAGCGGAACACCGAGAGGCGATGTACACGCAGCTCGGAGATTTTCCGACGGGTCGCAATTGCACGACGCAAACGGGAGATTCTTTTATCCATAATTCTTCCTTGCCTGCGCGCTTATTTCTTCTTGGTTTCTTTAAGGACGACTGTTTCGTCGCTATAACGCACACCTTTGCCTTTGTAAGGCTCGGGTTCACGATAGGAACGAATTTCAGCCGCAACCTGGCCCACGACCTGTTTGTCAGACCCCTTCACAACGATTTCCGTCTGGGTAGGGCATTCAATTTTGACGCCCTCGGGGATCGGATGCAGCACATCGTGAGAAAAACCCAGCTGCAGTTTCAGCGCGCTGCCCTGAACCTGAGCGCGGTAACCCACACCAACCAGATTCAGTTTACGTTCAAAACCCTTGCTAACGCCGACAACCATGTTGTTGACCAAAGCACGTACCGTACCCGACATTGCGAGTGCTTGGCGTGAATCGTTGGCAACGGCAAACGTAAGTTTGTCTTCCTGTTGTTCGACCTTAACGTCGCCAGTAAGGGCTTGCGACAAGGTACCCAATGGACCCTTAACCATGATTTGGTCAGGATTCAAGGTAACCTCGACACCCTTGGGCAGCGTAACGGGATACTTGGCAATACGTGACATATTAATACCCCTTTAAGCTACGTAGCACAGAACTTCGCCGCCCACACCCGTTGCACGGGCCTTGCGGTCGGTCATCACGCCACGCGGAGTGGATACGATTGCCACACCCAGGCCATTCATGACCTGAGGAATCGCATTGCGACCTTTATAGATACGCAAACCGGGACGTGAAACACGTTCAATACGTTCAATTACCGGGCGGCCAGCATAATACTTAAGACCGATTTCGAGAACAGGCTTGGCCTGATCACCGGTAACTTCGAAGTTGTCGATATAGCCTTCGTCTTTCAGCACAGCAGCAATAGCTACTTTTAGCTTCGAGGAGGGCATGCTGACCGACGTTTTGTTGACCAGTTGCGCATTACGCACACGTGTCAACATGTCGGCGATGGGATCGCTCATGCTCATGGTGTTTTCTCCTACCAGCTAGCTTTAGTCATGCCAGGCACTTCGCCACGCAGCGCCATTTCACGCAGCTTGTGACGAGTAAGCCCGAACTTGGCGTAAACGCCACGCGGACGGCCAGTTACCACACAGCGATTACGCTGACGTGTGGGATTGGCATTACGAGGAAGTTTCTGCAATTGCAAGCGCGCCTGATAACGCTCTTCGTCTGACTTGGACTGATCGTCGATGATCGCCTTCAGTGCAGCGCGCTTGGCAGCATATTTTTCGGCCAGCTTGGCGCGTTTAATGTCGCGATTAATCAGTGAAAGTTTAGCCACGTCATCGCCCCTTAGTTACGAAACGGGAAGCTGAAGGCCGTAAGCAGCGCCTTGGCTTCGTCGTCGGTCTTGGCAGTGGTAATGATGCTGATGTTCAGCCCGCGCACTGCGTCGATCTTGTCATATTCAATTTCAGGGAAAATGATTTGCTCTTTAACCCCGACGTTGTAGTTACCCCGGCCATCGAATGCACGACCCGAAATACCGCGGAAATCCCGTACGCGAGGCAGCGCAACGGCAACCAGGCGATCAAGGAATTCATACATGCGGCGGCCACGCAGCGTGACCATGCAGCCAATAGGGTAGTTATCACGGATCTTGAAACCCGCGATGGATTTGCGTGTCTTGGTAATCACTGCCTTCTGACCGGCAATTTTCGAGAGGTCGGAAACGGCGTGTTCAATAACTTTTTTGTCGGCCACGGCTTCAGACA
>NZLH01000123.1 GCA_002694155.1 Pusillimonas sp.
AGCTGGGTAAATTCTTGTTCCCAATAACGCAGAACATGTGGCTTTACTGCGCACAGTTCGCTAACTTCGCCAATAGTGAAATACCGTTTGGCAGGAATGGGAGGCAAATTAACTGAAGCTTGACTGGCACTCATAGCGTTGATCCGGCAATGAAAACGTTAAATAACAGGCTCACCAGGCGCCTGTTCAACCGCACTTTTCAGCTTTTGGCTGGCATGAAACGTAACCACACGGCGCGCGTCAATAGGAATAACCTCTCCGGTTTTTGGGTTTCGCCCGGGGCGTGGTGGTTTATCACGAACCTGAAAATTGCCAAAACCCGAGAGCTTTACCTCTTCGCCATTGGCCAACGACTCACGAATTTCTTCGAAAAAAGTGTCTACCAGATCTTTGGCTTCCCGTTTGTTCAAACCCACCCGGTCGAACAATAATTCAGCCAATTCGGCTTTGGTTAACGTACGTGCTTCCTGACTCATGTGCCCCTCTTATGCCCTTTGCCGAACACCGTGTTGATCAACCAAGGCTTGCAACAATAATTGCATGCACTCCTCTACCTGCTGATCGCCCAACGTAACGACGGGATCTTGCAACCAAAAACGTAAAGCCAGACTGGTTTGCGCCGACGCATCGGTTGTATTCTTATCGCGCCAAACGTCAAACAAGCGAATATCCTTAATAATCTTTAGCTTAGCATCAGAAGCAATTGTTTGCTTCAAGGTATCGAGTAAACCCTGATAAGAAACACCTTGATCGACCCAGATTGCCAGATCGCGAATAACGACTGGCTGACGAGAAACCTCGGTTGGCGTGGGCAACGCCACATTGGAAATCGCGTCGACATCAACCTCGAAAACCACGGGGGCTCGCGCCAGCTCTAACTGTTGCACCCACTGGGGGTGAACTTCACCAAGCCAACCAATTTCCCGCCCGCTTAACAGTAAGCGCGCACTGCGCCCCGGATGCAAAGCAGGATGGTTGTCAACCTGGCACACAAGTTCGCTTGCTCGACTTCCCAGCAGCGCTTCCAAATCACTTTTAATATCGTAAAAATCAACGAAACGATCGGGGACACCCCATTGCTCGGGCATGGCAGGCCCCCAAGCCGCCGCAGCAAGTCTTTGCGGCTGGCAAACACCTTGCACAGTCAGGTCGTCTTCTTTAACCGAAGTATCACGCGCAAACACACGACCAAGTTCAAAAACCCGCACGCGCGACTGCTTGCGATTGGCGTTGTGCACAACATTAGCAAGCAACCCGCCTATTAGGCTGGAACGCATTACAGCTAACTGACTTGCGATAGGGTTCAACAAACGAATAGGCTCGTTATTGCCACAGTAATTCGTTTCCCACGCCTGCTCTACAAAAGAAAAGTTAATGACTTCCTGATAATCACGCGCTGCCATAACTGAGCGAAGCGCGTGTGGGCCTTTCAAGGTTTCCGCAGGCACGTTCATAACAGCAGGTGCCACAGGAGCCAAGTCGGGGATCCGCTCGAAACCGTAGATTCGCGCAACCTCTTCGATTAAATCTTCTTCAATTGTGATATCGAAACGATAGCTGGGCGGCGTAACCGTAAAAACACCGTTTTCCAATTGATACGGCAAATTCAAACGCGTAAATATTTGTGCGATGTCTTGCTCGGATACATTAATACCAAGCACACGGCGACAGCGATCGACGCGCAAATTAACGTCGGGGCGCTTGGGTACATTAATGACCTGATCATCTAACGGGCCCGCTTGGCCGCCACAAATATCCAGTATCAGTTGGGTCATGCGTTCAAGATCTTGCGCAATGTTGGAAAAGTCTACGCCCCGTTCAAAACGATGGCTGGCTTCCGAGCTGAACTTGAAACGGCGCGCCCGCCCCATAATTGCTTCGGGCCACCAGAAAGCACCTTCAAGATAAATGTCTGTGGTGTCAAGCGTAACCGCACTGGCTTGGCCACCCATGATACCGGCCAGGCTCTCGAGCTCGTTACCGGCAGCAATAACACCCACATCGGGCTGCAGGGTAACTGTTTGGCCATTTAACAGCTCTAACTGCTCGCCCTCTTGCGCCCAACGTACTGTTAAGCCTTCCTTAACTTTGGCCAAGTCAAACACATGTGTTGGACGACCCAACTCGAGCATGACGTAGTTTGAAATATCAACCAGGGGAGAAATTGAACGTTGTCCACAACGCTCTAACCGAGCGCGCATCCAGTCGGGGGTTTTGGCTTTAGCGTTTACACCGCGAATGACGCGACCCGCAAACCGGCCGCAAAGATCGGGTGCCTTAACCTTAACCGGCAGACGATCATTAATCGTAGGTGCTACGGCCTTGGAGTTCGGCAAAGTCATTTCCGCACCTGTTAATGCGGCCACCTCTCGCGCTACGCCCTGAATCGACAGGCAGTCTGCCCGATTTGGCGTTAACTTAAGCGTGAAAACGGTGTCGTCCAGACTTAAGGTTTCACGAATTGATTGGCCCGCCGTTAAGCCTGCATCCAGCTCAAGCAAGCCCGAATGGTCGTCAGACAACCCAAGCTCGCGCGCCGAACACAACATACCAAATGACTCGACACCCCGCATTTTAGCTTTGCCGATTTTCATGCCATCGGGCAACTTGGCGCCAATACGCGCAAACGGCACGGTTAAACCGGCCGCCGCGTTAGGAGCTCCACACACAACCTGAAGCAATTCACCCGAACCGTCATCTACCTGGCAGATACGCAATTTATCGGCATTAGGATGCGCCGATATTTCTTTTATATGAGCAACAACAATTTGCTCGAATGGCGGCGCCACGGGGCCTGCTTCCTCAACCTCAAGGCCAGCCATAGTAAGTTGATGAGATAACGCATCGGAATCAATATCCGGATTCACAAAGCTGCGCAACCACGATTCTGGGAATTGCATAATGGTGTCTGAATTCGATTAGTAAGTCGGTGTAGCCGGGTTCGCATGTACTGATAGCGACATACGAAAACCAGCCATATCAACGATTAAACTGACGCAGAAAGCGCAGGTCACTCTCAAAAAACTGGCGCAAATCATTCACGCCATAACGGAGCATTGTTAAACGCTCGAGACCCGACCCGAACGCAAAACCAATATAGCGTTCCGGATCAAGACCAAAGTTACGAATAACCTCCGGATGCACCTGACCGGAACCCGAAATCTCCAGCCAGCGCCCCTGGTTCGGGCCAGACGTGAACATCATGTCGATCTCGGCAGAAGGCTCGGTAAACGGAAAAAACGACGGACGGAAACGCACCGAAAGATCTTCGGTTTCAAAAAAGGCACGCAAGAAATTTGTGTAAACCCCTTTTAAGTCGGCAAACGAAATATTATCGGCTACCCACAACCCTTCTACCTGGTGAAACATAGGTGAATGTGTGGCGTCGCTATCGACACGATAAGTGCGGCCCGGGGCAATAACCTTAATGGGCGGCTTGTGCATGCGCGCATACCGTACCTGCATGGGGCTGGTGTGCGTACGCAACAGCATCGGCAAGCCTTTGCTGTCATTCATGTCGACATAAAAAGTGTCTTGCATGGAACGCGCAGGGTGATTTTCCGGATTATTCAGCGCTGTAAAGTTGGTCCAGTCATCTTCAATTTCAGGGCCATCGGCAACATCAAACCCGATAGAACGGAAAATGGCCTCAACACGCTGCCAGGTTTGAATTACCGGATGAATACCCCCTGTTGCGTAGCCCCGGCCCGGCAAAGTAACGTCAATCGTTTCTGAAGCCAGACGGCGTTGCAACTCGGCTTGCGCCAGCTGTTGCCTGCGTTCGGTTAGCAAGCCTTCAATTTGCTGCTTCAGCTGGTTAATACGCGCGCCTTCAACTTTCTTCTCGGCAGGCTCAAGCTTGGCAAGCCCTTTCAACATTGACGTTAGCAAGCCCTGTTTACCAATAAAACGGGCTTTCGCGTTTTCCAGCGCATTGGCGTCGGTTGCCTGCTGAAACGCCTCGGTTGCCTGAGCAATCAGGTCTTCATCGGACGAAGTCATGAGTTAATTCGTTTTTCCAAATGCAAACGGAGCCCAAACGAGCCCCGTTATTTTTGCAATACCGTTGACGTAAAAGCTTACGAAGCCAAGGCAGCTTTTGCCTGTTGAACCACAGCGGCAAAACCAGCCTTGTCGTTCACAGCCATATCGGCCAGAACCTTGCGGTCGAGATCGATAGATGCTTTTTTCGTACCGGCAATAAACACACTGTAGGATACACCGAGTTCACGGCAGGCCGCATTAATACGTGTAATCCAGAGTGCGCGGAAAGTGCGCTTCTTGTTACGACGGTCGCGGTAGGCATATTGGCCGGCACGCATGACCGCTTGCTTGGCAACCCGGAATACATTACCGCGGCGACCGCGATAACCTTTGGCTGCTTTCAGAACTTTTTTGTGACGGGCGCGGGCAGTAACACCGCGTTTTACGCGTGGCATAGTTAATCTCCGTTAATTCAAGCGTAGGGCATCATGCTGCGTACAGACGCAACGTCAGACTTATGAACCGCTGTAGAACCGCGCAGCTGGCGCTTGTTCTTGGTGGTTTTTTTGGTAAGGATGTGGCGCTTGAACGCCTGGCCGCGCTTAATAGAACCGCTACCACGAACCTGGAAACGCTTGGCAGCGCCCCGTTTGGTTTTCATTTTTGGCATGTTTAAACCCTGTAATTTATGACTGCAGGTGCCCATTTACTGGAACTTCTTTGCTTGCCACCGCGCCCTTTTCCTTTCGGTAAGGTGGTAGCGCCGCAAACCCACTGGCCATTTATTAGTTAATACTTCAGTTAATACTTTGACAGTACTTTTGCAATATTTTGCAAAGCCCTTGATTATAGAATGTTTTCTGGCCTGCGTCTACCAACCCTGCCTAAATTGTATTGCCTCTGCCATATCCAAACCTCTTACCCTTTTTTCGCCGGCCAAATCGGCGACTGTTCGGGATACCCGTGACAGTCGATGTATCACCCGCGCCGACCAGCCCCATTTTTGAGCAGCCTGCCATAGTAACGCTTGCGCCTCGTCCGAGAGATTCACACAAGCTTCCAATTCGCCCGGCAGCAATTTCGCATTTACGCGGCCCTGCCGCTGCAACTGGATATCCCGCGCCCTGGCTACTCGCTTTCTCACTTGCGCTGACGTTTCCCCCCTGGGCTGTGAATCCCAGCCTTTCAACACGGGTGATTCAACTGTAATTTGTAAATCAAGGCGATCGAGAAATGGACCCGACAAACGCGCACGATATTGCTCTTTTCGCTCGGGAGTACATCGACACGTATGCTGCCAATGCCCTGCCCACCCACAAGGACACGGATTCATCGCCGCCACCAATTGAAAATCAGCCGGAAAACGCACAGCGTAACGTGCCCGTGCAATTGTAATATGGGCAGTTTCAAGAGGTTCGCGAAGAGACTCTATAACGCGACGATCAAACTCAGGTAGTTCGTCTAAAAATAGAACACCATAATGAGCGCGGGTAATTTCTCCCGGATGCGGGTTCGCGCCGCCTCCAATTAATGCCAACGCAGAAGCGCTGTGATGCGGTGCCCGAAAAGGTGGCACAACGCTTAACGAGACCGCCTGATGATCCCTGGCTCGCAACGCGGCAACCTCAAGCGATTGGCCATGTGACAGCGCCGGCAACAAGCCTGGGAGCCGACTTGCCAGCATACTTTTACCCGTTCCAGGTGGGCCAACAAAAAGCAAGCTATGCCCCCCGGCAGCGGCAACTTCAAGCGCCCTTTTAGGCTGGCTTTGGCCACGCACATCGGCAAGACACCCAAAACTTTCCAGTTGGGCCGAATTAAGGGCAGCCGGTTCCGCAACGACCGGCGTCCAGGCAAGATTACCTGTTAACCCAGCCACAACCTGACTTAAGGTCTGAACCCCATACACCTCAACCCCTGGAACAGCCGTAGCAATAACAGCGCTGTCGTACCCCATTACTACGCGAGCGCCTGGGCTTTGTCGCGCCAGCGACAGCGCTACCGAAAGCGGATTCGTAATGGCGGGTATTGCACCGGTTAACGACAAGTTACCAACAAATACCCAACCCTGAATATCAATGGG
>NZLH01000124.1 GCA_002694155.1 Pusillimonas sp.
GCCGCGCCGTTATCGTTATGCCCACCACAACCCCGCAAGTTAAAGTGAAAGCGGTTGAAGCATTCGGCGGTGAAACCGTGCTGGTCGGCAACAGCTACTCCGACGCGTTCCTTCATGCCAAAGAACTGGAAAAGAAAGAACGCCTCACCTTTGTACACCCATTCGACGACCCCGACGTCATCGCCGGCCAGGGCACAGTGGGCATGGAAATTTTGCGCCAGCACCCAGGGCGTATCGACGCCATTTTTTGCGCTATTGGCGGCGGAGGCCTGGTGTCGGGGGTAGCCGCGTATGTGAAGCAATTACGCCCAGACATCAAAGTAATTGGTGTCCAAACTGAAGACTCTAACGCCATGATTCGCAGCGTTAAAGCAGGAAGGCGCATTGAACTACACGACGTCGGCTTGTTTTCTGATGGCACCGCCGTTAAGAAAGTGGGTGCGGAAACCTTCCGCCTTACGCGCGAATGGGTCGACGACTTCGTTACGGTTGATACCGATGCCATCTGCGCGGCCATTAAAGATGTGTTCCAGGATACCCGCAGCGTACTTGAACCCTCGGGCGCGCTGGCTATTGCCGGCGCCAAACGCTATGCGTCTTTAAACAAGTGGAAAAACAAAACTTTGGTAGCCGTAGCCAGTGGCGCCAACATGAACTTCGACCGACTGCGTTTCGTGGCCGACCGGGCCGACGTTGGTGAAGCGCGCGAAGCCTTACTGGCGCTAACCATCCCCGAGCAACGGGGTAGCTTCCTGAAACTGTGCGAAACCATTGGTGCGCGCAGCGTAACCGAGTTCAACTATCGTATTTCCGACGCGAAAAACGCCCATGTGTTCGTAGGGCTGCAAATCAGCTCGCCATCGGAAGGCGAAAAACTGGCCAATATGTTCCGCCGCAAAGGGTTCGAGGCGCTTGATTTAACCCACAACGAAATGGCAAAAACCCATTTGCGTTTTATGGTGGGCGGGCGCTCTGATTTAGCCGAGCATGAGCTGCTGTACCGCTTTGAGTTTCCTGAACGACCAGGCGCCCTGATGCGTTTTCTTAGTTCGATGAGCCCTGAATGGAATATCAGCCTGTTCCACTATCGCAACCAAGGTGACGACTACGGCCGCATTCTAGTGGGGTTGCAAGTGCCACCGTCCGACAAAAAAGCGTTTAAAGAGTTTTTGGAAACACTTGGCTACCCGTACTGGAATGAAACCGACAACCCCGCCTATCAGCTGTTCCTGTAAGACGGGGGCCAGCTTAAAACGTACACACGGTGTAAAGCGGCAACCCGGTATCTTTCAGGTTTTTCGACCCACCCAATGCAGGCAAATCGATAATAGCGGCAGCTTCGACAACATTAGCCCCTAAACGCTGCAACAATTTAGCAGCGGCCACCATCGTTCCACCAGTGGCAATAAGGTCGTCGATAAGAAGCACACGCTGGCCCGGTTTCACTGCATCGGTGTGCATTTCAACCGTTGCGTTACCGTACTCAAGTGTGTATTCCTCGGCCAGTGTCTGAAAGGGCAATTTGCCTTTCTTGCGCACTGGCACGAAACCCAAATTCAGTTCGTATGCCAATACAGCGCCTAGAATAAAACCCCTTGCATCTACGCCCGCCACCAAATCAAGCCGCTGGCGCATGTAACGATAAACAAATAGATCGACTAAAACCCGAAAAGAGCGAGGGTCTTGTAAGATAGGTGTTATGTCGCGAAATGTAACACCCGGGCTGGGCCAATCGGGCACGCTACGGATGGCATTGCGAATGTACTCGGCAGGATCGGTATGCATTAAGGTCGCCACAACAAAATTAAATCAGGCATTAACTATAACCTTTATCTTGCCCAAGCTGTGCGCCCCACTCTTTGAAACAAAAACAATTCGCAACGTTTAAAATCAAAAAATGACGATTTCAGACCGCCTTTCCATCAGCAGCACGCTCGCCTCCGCTCAGCGCACCCTAAGCGTAGAGATAGCTGCGCTTGAGAGTCTTAAAAACCGTCTCGATGCATCGTTCCATCAAGCGGTTAACCTGATTCTGGGTTGCCATGGCCGGGTGGTTGTAACGGGCATCGGAAAATCCGGACATATCGGCCGAAAAATTGCAGCAACGCTTGCCTCCACAGGATCGCCCGCGTTTTTTATGCACGGCGTTGAGGCAATACATGGCGACCTTGGCATGCTAACGCCTGAAGACGTTGTAATTGCCATTTCATACTCTGGCACGGCCGAGGAACTCATTACAGTTTTGTCGGTCTGTAAACGTATGGGCATCCCAATTATTGCCATTACCGGCAACCCCCAATCGGAACTCGCCGGTAGTTCGCAAGTACATTTAAACGTTCACGTCGACCAAGAGGCCTGCCCACTTAACCTTGCGCCCACAGCCAGCACTACGGCCACTATGGCGCTAGGGGATGCTCTTGCAGTTGCCTGCCTAGAGGCGCGCGGCTTTGGCGCCGAAGATTTCGCCCGGTCGCATCCTGGCGGCGCCTTGGGGCGTCGCCTGTTAACCCATGTTCACGACGTCATGCGGCAGGGCCCGGCACTGCCTGTTGTTAAGGCTGAAACAGCCATGCCACAAGCCCTTGAGGAAATGTCTCGCAAAGGCATGGGCATGACTATCGTCGTTAATGACGCCAACGAACCCGTTGGCATCTTCACCGACGGCGACTTGCGCCGTCTCATTTCAAAAGTGGGCGACGTCCGCCAGCTTAATGTATCTGACGGCATGTCGCTTGAACCACGTAGCGTTACCGCCGACGCGCTGGCAGTTGAAGCCGCCTCGCTTATGGAATCCAACAAACTATCGCAAGTGGTGGTAGTTAACAAACAAGGCAAACTTATTGGCGCCCTGCATATGCACGATCTCATGGCCGCCAAGGTAATCTGAATATGAAAACACCCACTATTGCGCACCCCGCTGAAGCGCTTATTTTGGCCCGCGTGCCAGAGCACGTTGTTAATCGCGCGCGTGAAATCAAACTTATGGCTTTCGACGTCGATGGCATTCTTACCGATGGCGCGCTGTGGTATGGCGAAAACGGCGAAGTAGCCAAACGGTTTCACGCACTTGATGGCTACGGCCTGCGTATGCTTCGGGAAAGCGGTATTTTGGTGGCCTTTATTACAGGCAGAAAGGGCCCCATAGTGGCGCGCCGCGGCGCAGAACTTGGCATTGAAATTGTTCAGCAAGGCGTGCGCGACAAACTGCAAGCGCTAAACGAAATTGCACAAGAGCACGGTTTTACGTTCGACCAAATAGGCTTTATGGGCGACGACATTATGGATCTAGCCGCACTGCAACGGGTTGGCCTGGCTGCCACCGTACCCGGCGCGCCCGCCTACATTGAACAAGCTGCGCATTGGGTATCCAGTAAAACAGGCGGTGAAGGCGCTGCCCGGGAGTGCTGTGATCTGATTTTGGCAGCCCAAAAACGCCTGGGGCCCTTCCTGACACAAAATAGTGTCATTCTTGGTGACGTCACCCAGTAGAACTGGCATGAAAGAGAAACTCCCCGGATTCATCGCAATTGTGCTGCTTTGCTCGCTGGTTGTCTTAAGCTGGTGGGCTGCCGACTATACGCAGCGCGCGGTGCAACTAGAGCCCCCCCGGCGCGTTACCCACGAGCCCGACGCCTGGTCTGAACATTTCGTCATGGTTAGAACCAACCCCCAAGGCGAAGCCATCAATAGACTGGAAGGCGATTATTTGCAGCACTACCCCGACGACGACTCATACGAAGTTGACAATGCTCGCGCGGTAGGTCAGCGTACGGGGTCCCCTATTACCGTGGGCACTGGAAACAAAGCAGTTATGGACCAGGACGGCAGCCGTATAACGCTTACTGGTGATGCGCATTTGCACAGGGTGCCCTACGATGACCGACCCGCGCTTGATGTAACCAGCGAAGTACTGATTTTGTTGCCCGATGAGGATGTTGCCTACACTGACCTTCCCGCGCTGGTACAAAATGGCAAATCGCGAATTAACGGAAAAGGCATGCGCTACGATAATGAGTCTCGTACACTTGAAGTTTTCTCGGCCAGCGACGTAAAAATTTCGGGCGAAGAATCCCGCAAGCAACGTAGTGAAACCGCCACACCGAACGACTAGAAAAATATTATGAACCGTTTATCTATTCAACTTATTGGCCGCTGGCTATTCGCAAGCACGCTTATGGCTTTCGTATCAATTGCCGGTGCGCAATCAGCCAACGATAACCCTGCC
>NZLH01000125.1 GCA_002694155.1 Pusillimonas sp.
AAACGCGTAAACGAACGGGTTGTGGCAACCAGCGTTTTAGGTACCTTGGTCGCGCAACTGTCAGAGCCAGCCAAAGACGTTTTACGCTGGGTATGGGAAAACCCACGGGAACCAGTAACTGTTGGCGATTTGCAACAAACACGTCAAGAACTGCGCGGCGGCCGCGCACAGAAAATCGCCACTTCCCGCGAACACACCCAATTATTGGGCTCAGCCCCTATTGACGCGCCCTGAAAAAGCTTGCAAATTCGGCATAAATATGGTCGACTATAGGCATGAACACCGTAAATTTTTCCTTCGCAAACACGTCGGCATCCGCTCTCAGCGGCAGCCCGGTTGCGGCTACGGTTTCCCCTCTCTTCTCTTTGGCACTACCCCTGCTGCTACCGATCGGTTGCCGGGCCTAGCGCTATGTGGCAGTCCGGCAGCCTTTTGTGCCACGCCCACTTTTCCCCTGTTTCGTTTACAACCCACATGGTCAATAAGGCCTCACCTTGAAATTTCAGCGCCATCAATGCCGGCAGCTTAGCAAGGTAACGAGTTGTACAACCAAGAGATAACCCGTTAATCAGTAGGTGTAACATGCTCTCGAATCCATCTGACAAATACCGTCCGTTTGTACCGTTCGATCGCGACTTTTCAGAACGTACCTGGCCCAGCAAAAAAATCACGGCGCCGCCCATCTGGATGAGCACCGATCTGCGCGATGGCAACCAGTCGCTTATCGAGCCCATGAGCGTCGAGCGCAAACTGCGCTTTTTCGAACAATTGATCAAAATCGGTTTCAAGGAAATTGAGGTAGGCTTCCCATCGGCCTCGCAGACTGATTTTGATTTTGTCCGCAAACTGGTCGAGGAAGACCGCATTCCCGACGACGTTAGCATTATTGTGCTGACCCAATCGCGCGAAGACTTAATCGCTCGCACCGTGGAGGCTGCGGCAGGCGCGAAGAAAGCCATTGTGCACTTGTACAACGCCTGTGCCCCGGCTTTTCGCAAAATCGTCTTCAGCATGACTAAAGACCAGGTACGCGACTTGGCCGTTACAGGCACGCGTATGGTTAAAGAGCACACTGCCAAACACCCGGAAACCTACTGGCGTTACGAATACTCACCGGAAGTATTCAGTACAACAGAACCTGAATTTGCGCTTGAGGTATGCAATGCCGTAGTTGAAACATGGCAGCCTACACCCGAGTCCACCATTATTCTGAACTTGCCGGCCACCATTGAGGCGACCACGCCGAATATGTATGCCGACCAAATCGAGTGGATCAGCAAAAACCTGAAGAACCGTGAAAGTATTGTCGTTAGTGTGCATCCGCACAACGACCGCGGAACTGCCGTTGCAGCTGCCGAATTGGCTGTAATGGCGGGTGCCGACCGCGTGGAAGGTTGCCTGTTCGGTAACGGCGAACGCACCGGTAATGTGTGTCTGGTTACGTTGGCATTGAACTTGTACACCCAGGGCATCCACCCCGGGCTCGACTTTTCCGATATCGACGAAGTGCGCCGTTGTGTTGAATACTGCAACCAATTACCGGTTCATCCGCGCCACCCTTATGCCGGCGACCTGGTGTTTACCGCGTTTTCCGGTTCGCACCAAGACGCCATTAAGAAAGGGTTTGCGGTTCAAGATCCAGATGCCCTGTGGGAAGTACCTTACTTGCCCATCGACCCGGCCGACGTTGGACGCAATTACGACGCCGTTATTCGCGTGAACAGCCAATCGGGTAAAGGCGGGGTATCGTATCTGCTTGAACAAGAACACGGCCTGGTATTGCCGCGCCGCTTGCAAATTGAGTTCAGCCGGGCCATTCAACGGGTTACCGATGAAACCGGTCGCGAGGTTACCGCAAGCGACGTCTACGACCTGTTCCGTTCAGAATACCTTGATTTGGAACGCCCCTGGAAGCTGGTGCGTCACCGCATTACTGGCGACCCCAGCGCCAAAACCGGCGAGCATTTTGCTATTGAAGTAGAGCTGGAGCACAAAGGCAAGCTGGTGCAATTGAAAGGCCAAGGAGATGGCGCCATTTCGGCCTTTGTAAACGCTTTGGGCGCCGATGTTTCGGTACTGGGTTACCACGAGCATGCTATTGGCACCGGCACCGACACCCGTGCAGCCTGCTACGTTGAAGTACGTGTGGGCGAGTCGATGCCGGGCTTTGGTGTAGGCGTGCATGCCGACATCGTTACGGCTTCATTCCTGGCTATTTTAAGTGCCGTTAACAGGCATGCTGCACAGGAAGCGGCCGCACGTACGCAAGTTGCGGCCTGAAGTATGTAGAAACCAGGGGCGGTTAACGATAAGATCACCCTTTCTTAAGCTAATAGCAGGCCGCCCAAGGGCGGCCTTTCCATTATTACCACGCGGGCGCCGGCTCCCAGGTAATGTCTGCTTGATGCTCACGGCACAAGCGCATCATGGCCAGCAAGGGAAACACCCGCTGACGAAAGCTGACCGGACGAGAAATAGGATGTTCTTTTGTGTCGTTCTCTTCGTCATCGTCATCTTGATACGAGGTTGGCTCGAACGACAGGGTTTTTTCAATATTGGCAATGGCTTCATCCAGCTGTGCGGCGGTAATAACCCCGCGCTCGGGCAGCGTATCGTAGTTACGTCCGGCAGCGCGTAATACATCTAGCGCGTGCTGACCGAACATTAATACCTCGGCAGCCGGCTTGGCATGAAAAACAACTAGCATTTCGGTTTCTCCCAATAGATACATTCATACACTACCCCAACTTTAATACCCTGCCAAGCGGCAAGATAGCGGCATGTTCGAAACATTTCAGGCCAAGCCGACGGGGGTTAAGTGTACGCATTCATTGCCCGCACATTTTTGTTGTTGCTTATAGTCAGTGGCACTAACACCATGGCGCAAAATCAATGCATACGGCCGGGTAACGACGCGCCCTGCCTGCCAGGGGGCCTTACTTCCGCGACTCAAACCGAACCTACCTTGAATGCTGGGGCCGGCAATCCTGTTCACCTGGCAACCGGGCACAAAGTACATTTAGAGCAAGACGGTCCGTTCCGGCGCCATTACCACGCTAACAGCAAGGCAACGGGCGGTATTCTTGGGCGAGCATGGTCTATAGACTGGGAAACACACCTACGGGTATTTGAATACCACGCCACCATTGTGCATGCCGACGCCAGCCGAACGCATTTCACGCGTAAAGATAAACAGGCTGAATACACCGGCCCAACTGGCAGGCTAAAAAAACATGACAAACATTGGCTTTGGCAAGACAAAAGCGGCCAAAAACTTACATTCAACCTGAAAGGGCAGCTCATTCAAATTCAGAATAGGCAGCTTGACCTTAGCGTTCTTCGCTACACCAACAAAAGTAAGCCGTTGCAGGGCCTTGCGCACACGCTTGTATTAAACGGACGGCGCATCAAACTGCAATACGACATTCAGCATAACCAAGCAGTTTTAAGTGAAATGCGCACTGGAAACGGCGTTATACGCTATCGCTATATCACCACAAGCGCACAAGTACCCATACTGCATCAAGTCTCCTGGCCTAATGGCGAAGCCCACCGTTATCACTACCTCGCGGGTATCGCCGGGCATTCGGGCACTTTAATTGGCGTTGATAAGCGGTTCGCGCCTAATGCACCCTTCAAGCCCTGGCGCCACTGGACGCTGGACACCCACGGCAGGGTCAGTTTTATTGCCCTTCATCATTTACACCAGGCCAAACAACCCACAACGTATTTGGCATTTAACTACCTTTTTACAACGACACCCAGCCAAAATGGGGTTACTTACGTTACGCAAACCAACGGTCGGCAAACCCGGTTTCTTTTTAAATGGGTTAACGGCCGGGCGCGGCTTCATAGCGTAAGCGGCGACCCGTGCCCAGGATGTGCAGCCCCCGGCACTCGCGCCCAATACACGCGGTATGGCGAACTGAAAACCATTAACGGACTACACATTCACCGTAATCAGCAAGGTCATATCCAACATTTGAGCCCGCAACATTCAGGTTGGCCCCACTTGCAACTGCACTTTAATGGGAAAGGGCAGCTGCAACGCTGGTATTCATCTCTTACCGGCCACACAGTGCTTGGCAGAACGCCCAACGGTATGCCAAAGCGCCTGACTTTCGCAAATGGTGATCACTGGAACTACAACTACGATGGTGCCGGACGCCCTGTGGAAATTGTTGTATCGGGCACCAACAAAACGCCTATCGTCACAACCTTGCAGTGGCGTGGCAACCGGCTAACAAGGGTGCAACACCCTAACGAAACGCTGATATTTGAATACGACCTGCAAGGAAGACGGGTTGCGCAGCAATCTTCCCGCATGTTGCAAAGTGGGTTAACGACATTAAAGTCCCGGTTTGCGTATAACAAACAAAATCAGCGTATTCGGCACGACCTGCCCGAAGGCGGGCATCTGCATTACGTTTGGCAAGGTAAGCGTCTGCAAAAGCTGGTATGGGAGAACACGAACGGGGTTCGCAACACTGTGGTGCAAGCCCCCCCTTTGCCTTTGCGTACAGCAGGATACCAGTATGGTAACGGGCTGCGAACGTACACCACTGTTGGCCCCAAATTGGCGCACCAAAGGCTGCAAGCGCAGACAAAATCGGGCCGCCAGCTTACTGTTTGGCAACAACAATATCGCTTGAACGCGCAAGGGCAAGTCGTAGAAGAGCTGCTGGCCGACCCGTTACCACAGCGCTGGCTATATGCACACGACCGCAGGCAGCGCTTAATTGGTGCTAAAAACAGCGCAGGCCCCACAACAAAAAGGGGGCCAAGTGTACGAACACAGTGGTACGCGTGGCATAACAGTGGCGCACTGATGGCTGCCAAACGCGCAGGCAAAACGCACTACCCCAACATTCAGCGCGATCCTTCGGGGTTACCGCTTCGCATTAATAAGGCTCGCCTTGAATATGGCCCCGACCGGCGCCTGAAATCAGTGAACCGAGGCGCGAGCATTCAGTATCAACACAACGCTTTCGGTCAGCTTATTGAAAGGCACACACCTGGCCCCAATGGGCCTGCCACTGAATCGTTCTGGTATCTGGACGGACAGCGCGTAGCCGAACAACATAGTGCCTTAGCACCATTTCTATCGCGCCGGTATCTATATGTGCAGCAGGTACCCGTAGGGTTTATTCAGTACAGTCATCAATATCCAAATGGGCAGCTGTACTTTATCCATAGCGATTTACTGGGTGCGCCTCGCCTGGTGACCAACACCCGACAAAAAGTCCTCTGGTTAGCCAACTACACCCCTACCGGCCATGCCAACATAGAAATTGAACAGCTGGCTTTAAACCTGCGCCTGCCCGGCCAGCATGCCGACCCGTACACCGGCTGGCACGACAACCTTCACCGTACGTATGACCCTCAGGCAGGCCATTATCTCGAGCCCGACCCCTTAGGCCCGTTTCCCGGTGGTGACGCGTTAGGTTATGCAAGCCAGCAGCCACGCCGTTACATAGACCCTTTGGGTTTGATGCTTTTTGCCTTTGATGGCACCCGCAATAACGCCCAAACACAAAGCAATGTATGGAAATTGGCCCAGCGCTACGAAGGCGGGCCTGTTTTCTATCAATCAGGGCCCGGCAACCCATACACAACCGATTGGGACGCCCTAACCGCATACAGCGCGCCCGACATTATTAACAAACAATGGCAAAACCTGTTGCAAAGCCTGCAAAGCGAGCCGGTCAACCCAAACAATATGCAACCCATCGATATTCTGGGTTATTCGCGTGGTGGCGCCATGGCCCGGCACTTTGCCAACCAGGTAAGTCAATACACTACCCACAACCTTTTCTCTTTTCACGACCCCCTGCGCGGACTGATATCGGCCTGTGTCGACTTGCGCTTCCTTGGGCTGTTCGACACCGTTGCCCAGTTTGGTATTGGGGGCAGCCGTAACGACGAATTCAATTTCACCATTAACGACAGCTGGCAATGGGTGGCGCACGCCATCGCGTTGCACGAACACCGTTGGCTTTTCCCACTAATGACTACCGGCGAAAGCCCTGGCATGAACACAGTTGAAGCGCCTTTTGTAGGGGCGCACGCCGATATTGGCGGCGGCATTGTAATAGACGAAAAAGGGCAGA
>NZLH01000126.1 GCA_002694155.1 Pusillimonas sp.
CGGCCAATGTGTCGCGCTGACCCACCGAGAGCTTCTTCGAGTCGGCCAGGCCAACAATAGGCTGCGCAGGGTTTAATACCACTGCAGCCGCAACCACCGGGCCTGCCAACGGCCCTCTGCCGGCCTCATCCACGCCTGCAATGTTCTCATGTGTTGTAAATGATTCAAACAGTTGAGCCTGTTTCACGATTCAATACTTTTAATATGGCATCGGCCGCCCTTTTGGGCGTGTCGCATTGCAAGGTTCGATGCAAATGCCTGAACTTTTCTTCAACATCAAGAACATAATCTTTATCAGACAAGGCCTTCCAACATGCTTCCGCCAGCTTTTCAGGTGTTGCTTGCTCTTGTAACAGCTCTGGCACAACGAAGTCTTGCAGCAATACGTTAGGCAAACCCACCCAGGGTACATAGGGTTTTTCCTGGCCTGACTTCCAGGCCATCAGGCGCCGCATCATGGGCGACAGCACATAAGAGATAACCATTGGGCGCTTGAACAAGGCCGTTTCCAGCGTGGCGGTACCACTGGCTACCAACACGGCATCAGCGGCTTCCATCGCCTCCCAGGCGGCTGGCCGCCCTTCCTGGATAGCTTTATCAATTAGCAGAAGGTGCTCAATGCGGTTTTCCCGTAAGAAGATCTCAAATTCGCGGCGCCGCTGTGCGTTCACCATGGGCACCACAACTTGCAAGTCGGGCATCTGCTTTTGCAATAATTGAACAGCTTGCAAAAAGCGCGCCGACAGCAGGCGAACTTCGGAAGCGCGACTTCCCGGCAAAACGGCCAATACCTTGCGGGTGGGGTCCAACCCCAAACGCGTCTGCGCAGCTGTTCGGTCGGGCTCGTTGGGAATTAAGTCTGCCAGCGGATGACCAACAAAAGTAACCGGTATGCCCTCACGCTGGTATAGCTGTGTTTCGAAGGGAAATAACACCAACATATGCGAAACAGATTCGCGAATAGCGTGAATTCGGCTATAGCGCCAGGCCCAAATAGACGGCCCAACAAAATGTACCGTTGGTACCCCTGCTTGCTTCAGTGTCTTTTCCAGTCGTAGATTGAAATCGGGCGCATCGATACCAACAAAGATATCGGGCTTTTCCTTTAACCAGCGCGAGCGCACGCCAGAATACGTATGCAGCAAGCCGGGCAACCGCTTCAGGGCGTCAACATAGCCAAAAACCGACAGTGCGTCCATGGGGTACCATTGCGCCAGCCCTTGTGTGCGCATTGCAGGCCCCCCTATTCCTTCGAAACGTATCGGGTGAACTTGTTTAGACAAGCCTGCCATCATTCGCGCAGCCAGCAGGTCGCCCGAAGGTTCGCCCGCAACCAGCCCGATTTTCGTTGTCATAGTCGGGCAATACCCCGGCCATCGGCGCCAAGGAAATCGATAAGCACCTGCAACGCATCGTGCGCTTGGCTACGTTCGGCTTGCAACTTTTTGATGGCCTCTAGCGCTTGCTCAACATTCATTTGACGTCGATAAAGGCATTTATACGCTTCTTTTAATGCAGAAACTGTGTCGGGTTCGTAACCACGCCGCTTAAGGCCTTCCGAATTAATGCCAACAGGCCGAAACGGGTCGCCCGCTCCCATGACATAAGGGGGAATATCTTGCCGTATAGAGCTGGTACCGCCAATCATTGTATGTGCACCAATACGCACGAACTGATGGACCGCGCTTGAACCACCAACAATGGCCCAGTCTTGAATATGAATATGACCCGCTAACTGAACATTGTTGGCAAGAATAGTATGGTTGGCTACCTGACAGTCGTGAGCAATGTGGACATACGCCATAATCCAGTTATCGTTGCCAACACGTGTTACCCCAACGTCTTGTACCGTGCCGGTGTTAATGGTGACGTATTCGCGAACCATATTACCGTCGCCAATTTCCAGGCGCGTGGGTTCGCCCTGATACTTTTTGTCTTGCGGCATGCCGCCTATAGAACAAAACCGGTAAAAAGTATTGTTACGCCCAATTGTGGTGTAGCCATCAATAATGCAATGCGGCCCAACTTCAGTACCTTCACCAATACTTACGTTTGGGCCAATAATACTGTAAGGCCCCACACTGACACCTTCGGCCAATTGGGCCTCGGGAGCCACTAGCGCCGTTGGGTGAATCAAGCCTGTCATGCGTCGTCCAGAATGCGAATTGCACACATGAGTTTTGCTTCCGCCACTTCCTGGCCATCAACCGTAGCCCGACCTGTATATTTGCACATGGTACGACTAATACGATCGGCAGTAACTTCCAGGCGAAGTTGATCGCCAGGCACCACCGGGCGTCTGAAACGCGCGCCGTCTACCCCAACCAGATAATAGGCAATTTGTTTATCACCCGGGTTGACGGTTTCATCACCTTCGAAGGAAAAAAGCGCCGAAGCCTGGGCCATGGCTTCAATAATAAGCACGCCAGGCATAACAGGGTGATGCGGGAAATGCCCCTCGAAGAATGGCTCGTTCATAGAGACATTCTTGATTGCAACAATGCTTTTGCCGGGCACCATTTCCAATACGCGATCGACCAACAGCATTGGATACCGGTGCGGCAGGCGCGCCATTATTTGCTTAATGTCCAGTTCCATAATTCTTCCTAAGCGCCTTGGGCGCCAAACCTAATACAAACTATTCAATCTTGATTCTTTTCGCAGGCCCGCAGCCGACGTCGCAACTGCGACAACTGCGACACGACGGCTGCATTTTTCTGCCACTGAACGTGTTCTGCAAACGGATAAACCCCGGTATAACGTCCGGGCTGAGAAACGTTTGAAGTGATTGCGGTACCACCCGAAACGTGAACATCGTCGCCCAGCGTGATATGCCCCGATAGCATTGACGCACCGCCAATGGTGCACCTTTTACCAATAACCGTTGACCCCGCCACCCCAACGCAGGCAGCCATGGCGGTATGGTCACCAATGCGTACATTGTGCGCAATCATGATCTGGTTATCCAGTTTTACGCCATTGCCAATAACCGTGTCGTCGAGTGCGCCGCGATCAATAGTTGTGTTGGCGCCAATTTCAACATCGTCGCCAATATGCACGCCACCTAGTTGAGCAATTTTGGCCCAGCCCCCCTGGTTTGAAGGGTCGGGAGCAAAGCCAAACCCATCGGCACCAATAACGCACCCACTGTGCAAAATAGCACGGCTACCCACCTGTACACCGTGATAAATGACGACGCGGGCATGCAGCAAACAGTTGCGACCTAAAACTGTTTTTTCCCCTACCACACAGCCAGGGCCCAAGCGCGTACCCTGGCCAATGTGAACATTTGCCTCGATAACGCAATGAGGCCCAATATGCACATTGTCATCGATTTGGGCTGTTTCGTGAATAACGGCCGTGGGATGAATACCCGCAGGTAACTGATTTACCCTGTGCTGGTCGAACCATTGTGCCAACAACGCATACAGAAGGTAGGGCTGATTACACCTGACCAACGCGTAAGGTAAGTTACGCGGCCCCAGTGTTTCGAAAATTTCCGGAGGAACAATAACCGCAGCTGCCTTGCAGGCATCGAGCTCGTTTTTTAAGCGCGGATTCGACAAAAAACTGATTTCGTCGGGGCCGGCTTGTTGCAGTGAGCCAATACCCCGAATAACGGGGTTTGGCTGCGGTTCACCTGCAATAAAAATGTTCAAACCTGCTGTGTTGATGCTGGCCAGCAGGTTCGTTAAAGAAGGCGCCTGTTCAGGCGCAAGCAACACCGGCATGAAACTTTAGCCACCCAGTGCCTGAAGAACCTGGTCGGTAAGGTCTACGCGAGGGCTTACGGTTACTGCATCCTGGATGATCAGGTCGTAACCCTGGCTTTCTGCAATTTGCTGAATAGCTTTGTCGGCCTGCTCGACAATATTGGAAAACTCTTCGTTACGACGACGATTAAAGTCTTCCTGAAACTCGCGACGTTTGCGTTGCAGGTCGGAGTCGAGATCGGCCAGTTCACGTTGACGACGAATGCGATCGGACTCGGACATGACCGGAGCATCTTTATCGAACTCTTGGGCCATATTGCGCAAACGGTTTGCCAGGTTTTGCAGTTCCTGGTCGCGCCCCTTGAACTCGGCCTCGATTTTTGCCTGTGCAGCCTTGGCAGGCTTCGAGTCGCGCAGAATGCGCTCGGTGCTGACAAAACCGATTTTTGTTCCCTGAGCCTGTACTGATGGCACGGAAACCAATGTTACTGCGCCAAGAACAGCCGCCATGGCAATTGCGCGATGAGCACGTACCAAACGGTTGACGACAGAAGTAAGGGTCGATACAGATTTAGACTTCATGAACAATCTACCTTGCGAATTAGCCGAAAATAAAAAGCTATTGTGCCATTAATTAGGCTTTATTAAAAACCGGTGCCAATTTGGAACTGGAACGCCTGAAGGTCGTCGCCTGGCTTGGAGTTAAGCGCCTTACCCCAGGAGATTTCCAATGGCCCCATGGGAGACTCCCAAGAGAAGCCGACGCCGGCCGAATAACGCCAGCCGCACGGGTCTTGAACATTGCCACCAATACCCGTGTAACAAGGCGAACTGCCCGTTGTAGACACTTGACCTGCATCGGCAAAAACGAACCAACGGAGGGTGCGGTCGCGCGAAGCACCTGGGAATGGCAGATAAAGCTGAACGTTACCCACAAACCGTCGTGAACCGCCCAGATAGTCGCCGGTGCGAGGGTCGCGTGGGCCCAGTGAAGCACCTTCGTAGCCTCGTACCGAACCCAAACCACCCGCGTATACGTTCTTAATAACCGGATAGGTTTTATCACCGTAGGTATGGCCCCAATCGGCCGATGCATTCAACGCGAGCGTGAAATTTCGACCTAGTGGCAAATAGTATTGTTGCTGCGCCTTCAGCATGTAATAGCGCAGGTCGCCGGTAGAGAAATCTGCCGCCAGGCGAGTAAAACTGCCTCGCCGCGGCGCAATGGCGCTATCACGCGTATCTTTCGACCAACCCACATTGAAAATAAGTGCGTTGGTTGACTCGCCGTATTCGTTTACGAAATCGGTATAGGCCTGTGGCGGATCGTAGAGCTCGAGCTTATTGTGTTCGTAAGTAAACCCAGCAAATACGCGGTCGTACTTGGAAATGGGTACGCCGAAATTCAAACCACCTCCATAAGCCGTAACGCGATAATCACCCTGGTTACCATCGCGGGTATCGTAGGGCGTGGTACGGCGATAATAAAGCGATGTGGTTTTGCTGATGCCGTCTTTTGTCCAGTAGGGGTCGGTATGGGCCACTACCAGTGTACGGTTCGTTTTGCTGGTATTAACGTCTAGCGACAAGCTATTACCACTACCGAAAATATTGTCTTGGCTAATACCGAACGACAAAATTACTTTCTCGGTTGAACCATACCCAACGCCCAGATTAATTAGACCGGTGGGTTTTTCTTTTACGTCAACGTTTACGTCGACCTGGTCGGGCGAACCGGGCACAGGTTCTGTTTCAACATTCAGCTCATTGAAATAACCCAGGCGATCGATACGATCGCGTGACTCTTTTATACTGTTCGCGTCGTACCAAGCAGCTTCTTCCTGCAACATTTCGCGGCGAACAACTACATCGCGCGTGCGTGTGTTACCCCCAACTTGAATACGGCGAACGTACACCCGGCGGCCCGGGTCGACATAAAACGTTAAATCGGCTTCCTTGGTTTCGCGATCTAGTACCGGGTTGGGGTTGACGTTGGCAAAGGCGTATCCTAACCCCCCCAGATAGTTTGTAATAGACTCGACCGTCGCATTAGCATTGGCAGCAGAAAAGGTCTCGCCTTCTTTTACTTGCACCATTTCTTGCATTTGTGAGTCCAGGCCAAGCAAATCGCCTGCCAGTTTCACACTACGTACGGTATAAGGCTCGCCTTCGCTAATTGTAATGGTGATATAGATACTTTCACGGTCGGGCGAAATAGTAACCTGCGGCGGCTCCATACTGAATTCAAGGTAGCCACGGTCGAGGTAAAACGAACGAATCGCCTCGAGGTCACCCTCTAGCTTCTCGCGGGAATACTTATCGGTACCGGTGTACCAGGTCATTAACCCAGATGTAGTCAGCTCCATTTCGTCGAGCAGGTCGCCAGATGAAAAGGCCTCATTACCGACGAAGTTAATTCGGCTGATGGTAGCAACATCACCCTCGAAGATATCAAAACTGATACCTACGCGGTTACGCGGCAACGGCGTAATAATAGGCGTAATTTCCACCCCATACTTGCCTTCCGACAAATACTGTTGCTTAAGCTGAAACTCGGCCTGTTCAAGCAAGGCGCGGTCGAACACGCGGCCTGGGCCAAAACCTACCCCCGCCAGCGCGCTGTTCAATACCTCAACATCGAACGCCCGCATGCCATTAAAAGTAACCGACGCAATGGTGGGACGTTCTTTGACCTCGACCACAAGCACATCGTTCTGGGTATCAATGTTAACGTCGCTGAAAAAACCGGTGGCATATAAACGCTGAATGGCCTCGGCAGCCTGTTCCTGCGTAAATTGTTCGCCCACC
>NZLH01000127.1 GCA_002694155.1 Pusillimonas sp.
CATCGGGGTCTTCCTCATCGTGGCGCTCCAGCATACTTACCAGCGCTACGTGCTGTACCAAATCGATCACAGTCAAACCATCTTCTTGCGCCTTGCGTTTTAACCAGGCCATCAAATCCAGCACATTCTGCCAGCGTGCCTGGGCTTGTCGCTCGTCAAGGCTATCGTACAAATGACGCTCATAGCCTATCGCACTAATCAACTCGTCCAGAATTTCCGCCGTTGCATCAGGCCCCTCGTTCTGGGCCCGCGCTTGAATGCGATTAATGAACCCACCGAATGTCTCCAGGGGAGCTAACTGGCGAGGCGGCAATTGCTGAGTTAACCCAATTTGAAAAACCGCTTCAAACAACGAATAGCCATGTGTTACTGCAAACTGACCCAACGTTTTCAACGTACCTTGCCCAATCCCTTTGCGCGGCGTGGTAACTGCACGAATAAAAGAAGGGTCATCTGCCTCATTTACCAGTAATCGCAAATACGCCAGCACATCTCGAATTTCCGCCTTGTCGAAAAAACTTTGACCGCCCGAAACCGTATAAGGTATGCGTAAATTGCGTAAGGCTTGCTCAATTACTCGGGCCTGCTGATTGCTTCGATACAGAACGGCAAAATCACGCCATTCAGCCCGGCGATCGAAGCGTTGCCCCGAAATACTTAACCCAATCCATTCGGCTTCAGCTTCGTCTGAGTCAAGCGCCTTTACACCGATTGGCTCACCCGCACCGTGTTCTGACCACAACCGTTTGTTAAATAAATTCGGATTATGGCTAATTACACTATTGGCAGCCGAAAGAATACGCTGAACAGAACGATAATTTTGCTCAAGCTTAATAAGCTTCAAATTCGTGTAGTCGGTCGTTAACTTGGCCAGGTTTTCTACCGTTGCGCCGCGCCAGGCGTAAATTGCCTGATCATCATCGCCAACCGCCGTAAACTGTGCACGATCTCCGGTTAACAACTGGACCAACCGATATTGGCACTCGTTTGTGTCCTGATACTCGTCCACCAACAAATACTGAACCCGTTTTTGCCAACGATCCCGAACAGCTGCATTCTCTTCTAAAAGACGAACCGGAAGCCTGACAAGGTCATCGAAATCGACAGCCTGATAAGCATGCAACGTAGCTTCATAACTGCGGTAAATTCTAGCTGCCTCTTCGTCACTGGGCGTTAACACCTGCTTAGCGGCATCGTCAGGGCTAAGCATTGCATTTTTCCATAAGGAAATGGTTTGCTGTACCGAACGCAATCGCGCTTTATCAGTTGTTGCCAATAGTTCCTGAATAATGGCTAAAGCATCGGTTGCATCGAAAATTGAAAACTGTGGCTTCAGGCTGGCGTGCTCAGCCTCCTCGCGAAGAAAACGCACTCCCAACGAATGAAACGTGCATACGGTCAGCCCTTTGGAAAGACGCTTGTCTACCAAACCGCGAATACGCTCGCTCATTTCTTTTGCGGCCTTGTTCGTAAAAGTAAGCGCAACAATATGACGACCTGTATAGCCACACTCTCGTAGCAAATAAGCAATTTTCTGTGTAATAACGCGCGTTTTTCCGCTACCAGCACCGGCCAGCACCAGACACGGGCCATTCAAATACATCACAGCCTCGCGTTGCGCTGCATTCAAATCGACCGGCAAAGTCTCACCGGGCCGGGTTAACGACATAAAACACCCTTACGCAACAACCTGTACTCCTTTCCCTTTCCGTATTTCGAAAAAACTGTTCACTTGAAAGCGTTATTTATATTTCAAGAGGATCAACCTCTAATGTACAGCGCACACGTAATTGGCTGGCCAAAGGCCCCAATAAAGGATTCCAGGCCGTTAAAAATGCCTGAAGCACCGGCCGGCTTACGCTTTCAAGCAACAATTGGGCACGCTCTACATGTGCTACGCGAACTACCCTTAACGGCACAGGGTCGTACAGCACAACACCCTGATCTAGATACGCCGGGAAATCGCTCTGCGCCAGCATTTTTGCCTCTTCAAGAAATGCCAACGCTTTGGCAATTGTTTTTGCCTCGGCGGTTAACAATGCCTGAAAAGCAAATGGTGGCAACCCAACCGACTCGCGTTCCTGCAGGGTATGCCGCGCAAAACCCGTGTAATCGTGGCGTAGCAATGCCTGGTAAACCGGTTGCTCGGGATAGTCGGTTTGCACAATGGCCTGTGCACCGGCAACATGTCGCCCGGCACGCCCTGCAACCTGCATCAACTGCGCAAACAAGCGTTCCGGCGCTCTGAAATCTTGCGCAAATAGCGTCGCATCGGCATTTAACACACCGACAAGGCCAAGCCGCGCAAAATCGTGACCTTTGGCCACCATTTGCGTTCCAACAAGAATATCAACCTCGCCGGCATGAACCTGGGCGAACAGCGCCTGAGCACTTCCTTTCAAACGTGTACTGTCAGCATCAATTCGGGCAATGCGTGCACCGGGGAAACATTCGCCCAAATACTCTTCAACCCGTTGCGTACCACGCCCCATGGGCCGCAAATCGGCATCGCCGCAATCGGGACACTTTTCCGGCACGCGGGCATGATAACCACAATGATGGCATTGCAGATGATGATGACGCGTTGCGGGGCCACTACGATGCAAAATGGTATAGGCTGTGCAACGCGGACATTGGCTGACCCAACCACACGAGGTGCAGCTTAAAGCCGGCGCATAACCACGCCGATTCAAAAAGATCAGCACCTGCTCTTTTGCCGCCAACCGCTTCTCCATTGCTTCTAGCAATTGGGGTGAAAAGCCTTGCTGCAGCTCAAGCCGGCGCGTATCGACCAAACGAATATCCGGCAAGGTAACTTCACGCGCACGTTGTTTCAGCGTTAAACATGCGTAACGGTGCGTTTGAGCATGATGCCAAGTCTCGAGCGAAGGCGTTGCCGAGCCCAACATCACAGGAATATCTCGATCATGACCACGCCAAACCGCCAGATCGCGCGCAGAATAACGCAAACCATCTTGCTGTTTGTAAGAAGCATCATGCTCTTCATCAACAATGATCAAGCCTAAATCGGGCATCGGCGTAAATATGGACAGCCGGGTGCCCAACAAGACGCGAGCCTGCCCGGTACTGACACGTAACCACTCTCTCAGGCGTTGTCCGTCTGACAACCCACTATGAAGAACCGCCAGAACATCCTCTCCCCCTTGATGCATCAACCGGGCGCGCAACACCTGCTCAAACTGCGGTGTAAGGTTAATTTCGGGCACCATAAAGAGGACTTGCTTGCCCGCTGCCAAATAATGCAACGCACTATGCAAATAAACTTCGGTTTTTCCGCTACCTGTGACTCCGTAAAGCAAAAACGTTTGATGCGAATTACTGGCCACAACCTGTTCAACCGCACCAACTTGTTCGACATTCAACGTAGGAATTTGATCGGGCGCTAAAGCAGCTGGCGACACCGGCGCGCGCCGCTTCTTCATGCGCGCTACCGGGCCACCCCTGGACGCCTTGCCTTGATATGCACTTACTTTCCGAAGGGGAGCCGGCAAGCTGGGTAACATTACCTCACCCAAGGGCCTTTGATAATAGCGCGCAGCAAATTGGGCCATGCGCTGCCAATCTGAAGGCAGTGGGTCTATGTCTTCCAGGGCCTCCTCAACCTCTCGAACCTGAGCCGAATCGATCCGCGGTTCATCAAAGTGGTGCGTCACTACACCAATCATTTTTCGCCGACCGAAGGTTACGATAACCCGCGCCCCCAATGGAACAGGCTTGGACGAGCGATAATCGAACACGCCCTCGCCCAGCGGCACGTCAAGAGCAACACCGAGCCAATACGTAGTCGCACCGTCTTGCGAGTCACGCTGCTCTTGCTTACTACCCCGCGCGTTAGACTTTTTTGGTAGAGCAGCCATGCAAAAGTTAAAGTAATTTCGTAAGAGTTATCGCAAGACCACCATTTCAAGGCCCATTCAACTTTACGCAAGCGGCCTGTGGATAACTTTGGGGAAAAAAGTAGTTGATTTAATTTTTTGCTCTAAAAATTGGGATTGGTATTTTCCCTTATTAAAGCATGAAATTAAATTAAATCTGTTAAAAAACAAAAACTTATAATGAAAAACAAGACTGTATCTTAATTAAGGCTTTAATTGATGCAACGCAGAATAAACTGTGCACAACTCGCCAGAAATAATCTTATTAATAAAGTTAAGCCTTTGTTTTATTGCATGAATTATCGCATGTTGCGGCTATATGAATGAACCTCATCTACTAGAACAGACACAGCCTCTGGCGGGGTAAACTGAGAAATACCATGCCCTAGATTAAACACGTGTCCCCCTGCACCAACCGGACCAAAATCATCAATTACACGGCGCGCCTCTTCGCGAATAGCAGACTCGCTGCCAAATAAGGCCATAGGGTCAAGATTCCCCTGCAATGTAACCTGATCTTTAACCTGGCGGCGCACGCGGGCCAAATTAGTAGTCCAGTCAAGTCCAACAGCATCACAACCGCTTGCAGCGATATCTTCGATCCATAAGCCCCCACCCTTGGTAAACACAATAACGGGAATTGCGTTGTCTCCTTCGCCTCGGTTCAATTGCTGAATAACTTTACGAATATAGGCGAGCGAGAACGTTTGAAACAAACCGTCGGCCAAAACACCGCCCCAGCTATCAAAAATCATAAGGGCCTGGGCGCCGGCCTGAATTTGCCCATTCAGATAATTCGCCGTAGCCTGTGCATTTACTTCAAGGATACGGTGTAAAAGGTCTGGGCGGCTGTACAGCATGCCTTTAATAAGGCGGTAATCTTTAGAACCCTGCCCCTCTACCATATAACAGGCGACCGTCCAGGGGCTACCGGCAAAGCCGATAAGCGGCACCCGCCCATTCAACTCTTTCCGAATCAGGGTGACGGCGTCGAACACGTACTGCAGCTCGTACATATCGGGCACTGCCAACTTGGCAACCGCAGCTTCGTCACGTACCGGGTGCTCGAATTTAGGGCCTTCCCCGGTAATAAAATGCAAGCCCAAGCCCATAGCATGGGGCACCGTTAAGATATCGGAGAATAGAATGGAAGCATCGAACGCGTAACGCTCGAGTGGCTGCAATGTTACCTCGCAAGCATATTCTGG
>NZLH01000128.1 GCA_002694155.1 Pusillimonas sp.
CGGCCGGATCACCGCTTGCTTCCTGGTGTTGAACAGCACGTTGGGCCTCTTGCAGCAAAGTGTCGGCCAAGCCTGGCTCTAGCGCGCCACTACTGGTAACCGCTTGCGTTAATACGCGCTCCAGCTTGGGATCAAGCCCTATGACACGAATTTCATCGCTGCTAGGGAACCATTGTTGGGTAATAGCACGCCCTAACGCTATACGAACTTGTTGCAAAAGTTCGTCAGGGTCGGGCCCGGTGCCACTGGCATTGGCCGCAGCTAAACGCGGCGCGTTCTCGGCAATGCTTTCAATAATAGTGCGCGCGTCTCGAATTGGCACTTCTTCATCAAGCAACCCACGCAAGATTTTCTGCAATAAGGTCAGGCTAATGGTTTTCGGAACCAGATCTTCAATAAGTTTAGGAGCATCGCGCCCAATGTGATCAAGCAATTGCTGAACTTCCTGTCGACCCAACAGCTCACCGCCGTGACGATGCATTAAATGATTCAGGTGAGTGGCAATGACCGTACTGGCATCAACTACGGTGTAACCTGCAATTTGGGCCTGCTCGCGCATGGAAACATCAATCCAGACTGCCGGTAGGCCAAAAGCTGGGTCTGTCGTGGGCGTCCCTTCAAGTTGCATGGCGACCTCGCCCGGATCAATGGCCATCCATTGGTCAGTCATCGCCACACCACGTCCCACCTCGACACCCGAGAGCAAAATACGATACTCGTTCGGTTTAAGCTCGAGATTGTCGCGGATATGCACTACAGGGGGAAGAAAGCCGACATCTTGCGCAAACTTCTTACGCAAACTGCGTATCCGATGTAAAAGCTCGCCGCCCTGCGAATGATCAACCAGAGAAATAAGGCGGTAACCCACTTCAAGCCCCAAAGGGTCAACCAAGGCAACATCATCCCAACTTGCTTCGGCGGCAGCAGCATCGGCGGCTGCCTGTTGCGCTTGCGGGTCGGGTGCGTCGGCCACCTTCTTCTTTTTCTGCCGGGTATAAAGCAACCAACCGCTGCCCGCCAAAACGCCCGACAACAACAAAAACGCAAAATGCGGCATATTGGGAATCAAGCCCATGGCACCCAAAATGCCCGCAGTAATAAACATGACAGTAGGGTTATTCAGCAACTGACCGATCATTTGCTGACCAATGTCCTCATCAGTTGCAACCCGAGACACCACGACACCAGCCGCAGTGGAAATGACCAAGGCTGGAATTTGTGCGACCAGACCATCGCCAACTGCCAAAATAGTGTAAACCTCGCCAGCCTCGCCAAAGGAAAGACCATGCTGCGCCACGCCTACAATTAAGCCGCCCACAATATTGATTACCATGATCAAAAGGCCGGCCACCGCATCACCGCGCACAAACTTGCTTGCACCGTCCATCGAGCCATAAAACTCGGACTCTTGTGCCACTTCGCCGCGTCGTGTTCGCGCCTCTTCTTCACCAATCAACCCGGCGTTTAAATCGGCATCGATAGCCATTTGCTTGCCTGGCATGGCGTCCAGTGTGAAGCGAGCCCCTACTTCGGCAATTCGCCCCGCGCCTTTTGTAATCACCATAAAGTTAATGATGACCAAAATGATAAAAACAATAATACCGACGGCAAAATTACCGCCAATAAGGAAGTGTCCAAATGCCTCAATAACCTGACCAGCGGCATCCGGCCCTTGGTGACCGTTCAAAAGAACGACACGTGTAGAAGCCACATTCAACGCCAAGCGAAGCAAGGTCGTAAACAGCAGTACAGCCGGAAATGCGGCGAAGTCGAGAGGCTTTTTGGTAAACATGGCCACCAACAACACCATAATGGCCATTGAAATATTGAACGTAAACAAGAGATCAAGAATAACTGGCGGCAGAGGCAGAACCATCATGGACAAAACCATGAGGATCAACACCGGCCCGGCCAGGAAGCGGGCGTGCTGCGAACCGTTAAGCTTGAACAGAGCGATTAAATTATTCATAAAGTTTCATCAGAAGCATCAGGCTGTACCATTTGCCAGTGGGTCAAGCGCGTTGGGAACGGGCAAATCAGATGGATGCGCAGGCTCAGCGCCTACGCCTTCCCTCCAGCTGCGCAACTGGAATACCCAGGCCAGGACTTCGGCTACGGCTTTATATAGCTCGGCAGGAATCTCTTGGCCTAATTCAACATGCTGGTGCAAAGCCCGTGCAAGCGGCGGTGCACTTAACTGTGGCACATCATGTTCTTCGGCCAGCATCCGAATGCGAGCAGCAATAAGCCCAGCACCCTTGGCAACAACCAGCGGGGCGCCAAAACCACCAGCCTCGTACTTCAGTGCAACAGCGTAATGCGTTGGATTGGTTACCACCACGTCGGCTTTCGGTACCTCGGCCATCATGCGACGACGCGCCATCGCCCTTTGCTGCTGACGTATACGGGCTTTTACGTGCGGATCACCTTCACTTTCTTTGTTTTCCTGCTTCACATCCTGGCGGCTCATGCGGAGTTTTTTATGATGACTGTACAGCTGCCACGGCACGTCAATTAGCACAATAAGCAATAAGGCTGCCACAATAAGAGCACAACAAAGCGCAACCAGTTGCATGCCCCCCGCCAGCGCCTGCGTTGTCGGCGCATACATAAGTGCAATCATTTGATCTTGATAAGACCAGATCACCGCCGACGCAATCCCCCCGATAACGACCGCCTTGGCAATAGTTTTGAAAAGCTCGACCAGCGTTTGAGCGGAAAACAGGCGCTTCACCCCTTTAAGCGGGTTCAAGCGCTCAAGTTTGGGTTGCAGTGCTTTGCCCGAAAGCAGCAAGCCGCCCAACGAGACAGAAGAAATAATGGCCAAAATGACCAATGCAGCAAAAACCGGCACCAACAATACCAGCGCTTCCCAAGCCGCGTTCACCGCCGTACTGGTCATTACCCCTGTATCGGTTCCCACACGCACATCGAAAGCCATACCGGAACGAATAACACCGCGCAAAATCCGATAGAACTCTCCGCCTAAAAACCATAGCGCCGCCACCCCGCCAGCCAGCAGCATCAGGGTATTAAGCTCACGCGAACGCGCAACCTGCCCGTCTTCGCGCGCCTTTTCCAGGCGCCTGGGCGTCGCGGCTTCGGTTTTTTCTAGATCGCTTTCCTCGGCCATGGATGAAAATTGCTTGCGGCAGACAACATATAGAACACAGGACGGCCCATTGTATGGGCAGCCATGCTTCATCTATAGGCGAAGTAACGCCTATAAAACCGCTTAATTCCATCGACCTCGGTTAGTTTTGTAACAACCGCAGGAATACTTCGAAGGGGCTTAGCACCCCAAGTCAGAACCCCAAGCTGGACAATAAATCATCAACTTGATCTTGATTCGATACAACGTCGGGTTTCTCGGCAGGCTTAATTTGAGGACCATTCAATAGTTGATCGATCTCTTTGCGCTTGGCAGCCTGCTCTTCCTTGGGTAGGTGACTGATCAAAACCTGAATAAGCTCGGTTTCAATAGAATTAATTACACCCAACATGCGGGAAATAACCTGACCGGTTAAATCCTGGAAGTCCTGCGCCATAATAATCTCGAGGATTTGCTGTTGAGCTACCTGGGTGCGCTCGGGAATATCTTGAAGCAATGCACGCGTGTCGTTTACTAACTCGCGCGCCTCAGGCAACTCGGCTGGCTGATCAAACCAGGCCTGCCAGCGTTGATCCAGTGCCTGGGCCCGTTTTTGCATCTCTTCCTGGGCCGGCTGCATCTGTTCGGCAATATTCAATACACGCGTAGCAGCTTGCTCTGTTTTATTGGCAACATAATCAAGTCGATCGCGCGCATCGGGAATGGCGTCGGCCGCTTCCGTAATTGCGCGATCAAGCCCAAGCTCGCGCATGCTTTCACGAAGCATGCGTGTGACATTCGCTACCTGCTGGATAAGCTCGGGGGGGTGTCCGTCGGCGCCGGACTTAATGCCGTTATTCTCTGTAGACATACGGCCCCCTAACCGCCCTGTTTATCAAAAATCTTGTTTATTTTTTCTTCCAGTACAGCTGCCGTAAATGGTTTAACAACATAACCATTGGCACCCGCCTTGGCAGCGGCAACAATATTTTCCTTCTTCGCCTCGGCTGTTACCATTAAAACAGGTGTCTTAGCCAGCTTTTCGTCAGCACGAATAGCTTGCAGCATAGATAAACCATCCATATTCGGCATGTTCCAGTCGGACACGACCAAATCGAAATTGTTATCTCGAACCTTATCCAGCCCCATCTGCCCGTCTTCAGCCTCATCGACATTTTCGAAGCCCAAGTCTTTCAACAGGTTACGAATGATTCGGCGCATGGTTGGAAAATCATCCACCACCAGAATCTTGATGCTTTTCTGTACCACTTTGCACTCCTAAAAAATTGAATACGCTAAATGCAAACGTAATAAAAGTTAAACTCTATGGCCGTAGGCGCCCGCGCTTTCAAGCAATGTTTCACTCATTTGCGACAATGGTATCGCCTTATCGGCAGCACCAATTAACAGCGCTTCGCGCGGCATACCGAACACAACGCAACTGGCCTCGTCTTGCGCAAAAGTTACGGCGCCCGCCTGTTTCATCGCAAGCATCCCCTGAGCGCCGTCTTTGCCCATACCTGTAAGAATCGCCCCTACGGCGTTCTTCCCGGCCACTTGCGCAACCGACTGAAACAACACATCAACCGAGGGCCGATGGCGGTTTACTGGCTCGGTTTCCTCGAGCTGGACAACGTAATTCGCGCCCGAGCGCGCCAGTTTCATGTGTGCTACACCGCCGGGCGCAAGATACACATGCCCCGGTAGCACCCGCTCTCCGTCTTGAGCCTCGTGAACACTTACGGCACAGATATTGTCAAGCCGCTGTACAAAAGAACGGGTAAAGCCGGCCGGCATATGCTGTGTAATTAAAATGGCCGGGCTGTTAGCCGGCATGGGTACCAATACTTGTCGAATCGCCTCGGTACCGCCTGTGGAGGCGCCAATAGCAATTAATTTCTCGGTGGTAGAAAAAACCGGGCTTAATCGACGAGGTGCGCTGCCTTTGTCTGCCGCCGGACGCGGCTTTGGTCGCGACTTGGCCGCCACCCGGATTTTCTCGGCAATAAGGTCACTGTACTCGACCAGACCATCGCGTAAACCCAATTTAGGTTTAGTCACGAAGTCAACGGCCCCCAACTCGAGCGCACGAATCGTAACTTCGGAATTGCGTTCGGTAAGTGAGGACACCATGACCACTGGCATGGGCCGCAATCTCATTAACCGCTCGAGGAAGTCGAGACCATCCATACGCGGCATTTCTACGTCGAGCGTTAGAACATCGGGGTTATGCTGCTTTATCAGGTCGCGCGCCACCAACGGGTCGGGCGC
>NZLH01000129.1 GCA_002694155.1 Pusillimonas sp.
CACGCCCAAGTGACCTGTCCGTTTTTTCAGCCCGCGTGGTCCAAGACGACCACGAGAGGGCCTCCAAACGTGCCAACTGAATCGGCCAGGACTCTCTAAACACTTTTCAGCTTATTTAACCTGAACGACACATCTATCCATCGCTTGACTGACTAAACTCACGCTTCGGCGGGCCCCGCACTGTGGCTAGGAATGTCAGGCATCTGGGGCGTTGCTCCCCCAAGATCCGCAAGTCTTTTAGCGGACCTTACACGCACGTACGTTTTAAGCGCCTCACGAATAAGATCGGCTTTGTTAATGCCCGGTTCGGACATTTGGAGGGCCCTCTCAAATAGCGTATCGTCAATTGTTACGTTGATTCGCATCCCATATATCCTTTAAGCACACCCAATGGGTGAATCGGCCAGACTTTTTACTTTACAACTTATCCGAGAAACAAAAAGCCCTTTCTAACTCAGAAAACGCACGTACGCAGCACCCGGCTTAGGTTTACATGTTTCTATGAGTTCCAAACTCAATGACGTAAATTCCGAACCCATTGATGGCAACTCTGCATGTTACGCCTGCAAGCGGGAGTCGCGAACCAATGGCAATCAACAAAAACCAGCACTTTGTTCCTCGCTGTCACTTACGTCCATTCACGTTGGGAGCTGCTGGTTTGGCAATTAACTTAATCAATCTTGATCGAAAAGTACTGATCCCTAATGCTCCTGTCAACAATCAATGCTCTAAGGACTTACTTCCTTCGATCTCAATGCTAATTTCCTCCAGAAATGAGGCCACTCAAAAAAACAATCTCAGTTAGCCGACAACTTACGGCCAAAAGCGAACGATACTGCTATTGCATCAATCCTTGATTTGGACAGAGGGCTGTCGGACAAGATTGAACAGCCGTATGATTTTGATCGCGCAATCTCTCGCCTGAAGCACGTGTCTTGACGAGACTACTCAGCTTTCAGAACCTGTCACTCATCCGAATTAAAGACGCAAAGCCGCCGCAGAGGCCGATAACTTCCCCAACCTTGCGCTGATGGCCTACCAAGTCAGTTTTGATGGATCTGTCGCTTACGTGTTGAAGGGGCTCGGAGCAGCCAACCTCAGCGTTGCCGACCCCGCTCTGATCAAGTTGGCCCAGCGCTTTGTGGAGTTGGCGGTTCGGCCGCTCTCCTTTCAGGCGGCATTCGGCATAGACCCTGCCCAGCTTCGGATGCGTTCTTCACAGTGCGTGCATGACGCCATCGCATTGCGTCAAGAGAAGATCGCCATGGCTAACGAGAGACAAGCCATTACGTGAAGGACGACTTCGTCCATTGTTGTTAGACTGCGGGTCTTTGTTGTCAATGGAGACCAATCATGTGCGCCTTGCTGCCATCCGTATTGCGGCTAAAGCCCTGCGAGTCGCCAATCGCATTTTGGGCTTCAATTTTCTGCCCATCCGGCGAGGCCTGACTTGTCGTTGATGACCCCATCAGGGCTGCCACAGGTGGTGTGGTTCAAGCGTGATCTGCGTGTAGAAGACCATGCGGGCGCAGGCCTGCGCTAAAGCAGGTGGACGTCAAGCCATCTTCGCAGATCAGTCTTTTCTAACTTCACGACGACGCACAAGTGCGTCCCAGGCTGCCATTTATGAAATTTTCAAACCGAACACTCCCCTTTCTCACCGAAGCTGGCCAGCAAACCGATCCGAACTGGCTAGAAGAAAACCAAGCGACTTATGAAGCCCATGTCAGGAGGCCGTTTGTTGATGTGGCCGAGAGGCTCAAAGCAGCGCTTGAGCCCATCGTTCCGGACTACCACTTCCCTGTCAAAGGCATCGGCCGGATCAAAAAGACTGCCAACCACATCGTGAGCGGCGGTCCATGCTGCAAAGACTGGCTGTCCATTTCCATCTCCAAACCATCGGCGTCTCGCTTTGAGCGCAACCCGCATTTGTTCTTTGGCATTCTTCCCAACATCCCGCCATACAGGGGCGTCGTAGTGGCGGGTGGGCTTTTCATGCCATCGGGTCCGCAACTGAAAAAGGTCAGAAATGCCATTGCACAGGACGCAGAACCGTTTCATGCGTTATTTGCTGATCCCGAATTTAAGGCTCGTTTCAAGAGCGAATTTTCACGCGAAGAAGTCGCCTCCCGTCCGCCACGTGGGTTCGATCCAGATCATCCAGATATGGCGTGGTTGAAACTCAAAAGATTTTTAGTGGTGAAGAAACTCAGCAACACCGAATTCATCTCCCCTGACCTGGTACCTGCGATGGTGGAGGACTTCAAACAACTGATCCGCCTTAATCGCTTACTCGAAGATGCGCTCACGTAGTCTTTACCGACTACTATCTTCTACATTCATCTGTGGAGTGCGATCCTGAAATTTGCGACGGTTAGTTTTTCAACTAAAACCGGCCAGCAAAGAATGCAGGTGAAGTGTATTGCAGTGGCTGCTCGTTTGCGAAAGCCCAGAGGTGGATACGGGATGCGACTGGCTGCAATGGGTCGGAAGCGGACTATCGCCAACGACAACTCTCGACCCGAAACTGACGTTCGGCTAATGATTGAGTTAGGCCGCCTCGCGAAGAAATATATGGCTGGTGCATCAAATCGAGCTAAATTTGCAAAATGTCAGATATATCTCGCTTGTATGCCTCGTAGCCTCGGTCATCGGAGGTATCTAACCATCCAAGTGCCGCCAATATAGAATAAGAGAAAAGTTTGCCTGGCTTGAGGTCGAACGATAGTCCGTTTCCTGGATCTGGCCACATAATATGAAGATGATTGAAAACCAACTCGTTAATGACGGAAAGCCGCTTTTTCTCGTAGAAATGATTGTATTGATTGCGTCCAGCGAAAACGATAATTCCTAATGGTAGATGCCCGATGTGTCGGCCTACGCAAAACGTCATGGGTAACTCGAATTTATCTTTCTTACGTGCCCGCTTAAGGTTTTCGGAAGTTAGTCGATTAATTTCCGATTCGAAATGAAGTGTCTTTTCTGATTTTCCGCCGAATTTGGCGTGGCTCGCGATAGCCACGTAAGCAATCTGGAGGATTGATCCCGCAATTACCTCTCTAGCAATATCATTGCTAGAGAAGGTTTGCTTATTCACCTCAAGCGCACCTCGTGTTTTTGAGTTCAACAAAGTTACTAACGCGCCCATCTTTTGCCAACCATATTGATTAAGCAGCTTGAATAGGCCCTCGACTGCAGGTGCCGTTTCTTTCAAATATGTGCGGGCATCTTCCATATGTATCTAATCAAAATGGGCCGTAGGAATCGGCTCTTAGGTGAGTTATTACTGATGACCAAAACGAGTAACCTGCTTGCAGGTTTTCGACCCAAAGCAGTCGATTGTCTTGACTGGATTCTTAGCTGCTACTACCTGCGCTCATAAGCTTAGCAAGAGCCCTGGATAGTTCGGCCTCATCCTTCAGCGCTTGAGATAGCCTCTCAGCTAGTTCGGCAAGCACAACTCGCACGCTCGTGGCGATTTCTAGACAGTCTTCGTCAGTCTGTGCGTGAAGACCATCGCTCAACGCTGAATGGAGCAACAAAAGCGGATTATGGCCATCAATCAAAAGTGATTGTGGAACCGCATCCTTGACATCACCTAAAGCCTGAGTAAATCTCGACTCTTTTTTTGCAGCCTCTAGCTTGGCTTGAGCTTCTGCGGGTGCGTTGAGCTTCCTAGATACCTTGATTATTTCATTTAATATCCGATTTTTTTGGCCCTCTACTACCCTCCGGTAGTAGACAAAAGCACCTATGCCAAGCCCTTGGTTTTCGCACCGACGTCCTTTGAGAAAAAGTTCTCTGTCAGTACCAACGAGTTTCATCAAGCGCGCTGGTGTTGGTGGGCCGTAGCCGGGTAGCTCACCAAATTTATAGCACTCCCCGGACTCCACATTTTTGTCACGACGGACGGCAAGCGAGAATATCTTCTCTGTTTGTTGACAGTTGGAGCATTTATATGGAGCAAAAAAATAGTGCCACTTGTTTTCTGACAAATGTCTTCGCTCGTCACCAGAGAACCTGAAAAAACGCATGCCGTTACATGCGTCGTGCGGACAATGGAGTTGGATATCTGGCGCATAGAATAGATGCCCGCCATAACCACCGCTAATATATTTTATGCGCTCGGCAAGTGACGATACTCCAGTTAAACTCCCCGGCGGTGTGCTCTCTAAGAACTCAGCTAATGGTGTGAGCGTCGTAACTTCCTGTATATCTGCGTTATCTTGGTCGCCCATTTTCTTCCCACTTGTTAATTATCCTTATGCCATAAGCAACTATTCATTTAAGCCTGTTTTAAATGCTCTAGCTTATGATAGCGCACGCCTTAGAGCGCCCCGGAATGATTGACCGCTTCTGGCCGGACAGCGACCATCCCGACTGCTGTCCTGGTTGATTGTAAGTAAATATCACACTTCTGTCTGCTCTGCCATCTCCAGCGCGTCATCGACTTCGATACCAAGGTATCGCACCGTGCTTTCGAGCTTGGTATGACCAAGTAGCAATTGAACCGCCCTGAGATTTTTTGTACGTCGGTAAATTAATGACGCCTTTGTCCTTCGCATTGTGTGCGTGCCGTATGTGGTCGGATCTAAACCGATGGCGGTCACCCAAGCATCTACAATCCGAGCATATTGCCTAGTCGACAAGTGCAAAGATGCGTGAATCCTGCTTGAGAAAATGAAATCATCAGCGCGCAACTGTTTATAGCGTATCCATGTCACCAACGATTCGCGTGTTTGCTCAGTAATTTCAAATTGCACAGGACGTTGGGTTTTCTGCTGCATAACAATTGCACGAGTTGCTATGTGTTCTCCGTGTCCGATATCTCGGACTCGTAGTTTCACCAAATCGCACGCTCGTAGCTTGCTGTCAATCGCGAGATTGAAAAGGGCAAGATTACGGATATCATTTGACAGTTGTAGTCGGACACGGATAGCCCAGATGTCCTTGAGCTTTAATGGTGCTTTTTGCCCAACGAGTTTGCCCTTGTTCCAAGGCTCGTGCGTCAAGGCGGTGTGAGTATTCGGTTTCATGACAAACTCCTTTTTTAGGGAAAGGAGTTTTAGTTTGCTGATATTCAAGAAAACCCGATAGGTTGTCGAATGAAAATATGATCAGACGCTATTCGACCCAAAGCCGAAGTTCACGCGCGCCTAAATCGGTCGCCCCAGACAGTGCCACGCAACGATAATTCTAAGTAGCATGTATGGACAGCCATAGAATTATTCGATAGCACTGTACGGGTCGTACCCCTCGGGCCATGGCGTTAAAACTTCAAACCCCGTTTCGGTCACCGCCACCATGTGTTCCCACTGCGCGGAAAGAGAGCGGTCTCTGGTGACGACGGTCCAGCCATCCGATAGCTCCTTTATGTCACGTCGGCCCGCGTTAATCATGGGTTCGATGGTGAAAATCATGCCAGTCTCTAGTCGCAGGCCTTCGCCCCGCCTGCCGTAGTGCAGCACTTGCGGCTCATCGTGGTAGACCTGACCAATGCCGTGGCCGCAATACTCGCGAACCACGCTGAAATGCTCACGATGCGCGACCGTTTGAATTGCGTGCCCAATGTCGCCCAAGGTAGCGCCCGGTTTGACTTCACGAATACCGGCACGCATGGCTTCATAAGTGGTGTCGACCAGGCGTTTGGCCAGCGGGCTGGGCTCACCAACAAAATACATGCGGCTGCAATCGCCAAACCAGCCGTCTTTAATAATGGCAACGTCGACGTTCACGATATCGCCCTTCTTTAGTTGTTTGGCTGATGGGATGCCGTGGCAGACTACGTGGTTGACGGACGTGCATACCGTCTTAGGAAAACCGTTGTAACCCACGTTCGCTGGGATAGCTTGCAGCTCTTCGACAATGTACGTATTGCACAACTGGTCGATAGCATCCGTCGTCATGCCAGGCTTAATGTGTTCGGTAATCATCCGCAGTACGTCGGCTGCCAGGTGGCCAGCCCGCCTGGACATGGCTACTTTCTCAGGCGTATGAATGGAAACAAGGTGCATACTCATGCTTGCTTGAGCGCGGCGGCTACCGAGTCTTTCAGCGACGTGGTGGGTCGCCCAATAAGCGTCGATAGCGCACGGCCCTCATCGAACAGTGCACCTTTGGCCGCTTCCACATCAAAAGAAGCCAGCGCCTCAGGCCATGGCGCGGGAAGGCCCGCTGCGGTGAGCGCTGCCGTGTAATCGGCGGGAGGCAAGTCCTTATAGGGGATGTCCTTGCCGGTTTGGCGCGAGATTTCGGCAGCCAGTTCAGCCAAGGTATATGCAGAGTCCCCGGCCAGCTCGTAGGTTTTGCCCTCGTGGCCAGCAGTAGTCAGCACAACCACTGCTGCATCTGCATAGTCCGCGCGTGGGGCTGAAGCAATCTTGCCTTGTCCTGCGCTGCCGATGAACGCACCATTCGCCACGGCGGGTCCGACGGAGGCGGTGTAGTTTTCGGTGTACCACCC
>NZLH01000130.1 GCA_002694155.1 Pusillimonas sp.
AACGTGAGTAAAACGCGCCAAGGGCTTTTTCTGTTTGCGCACTTGAGCCGTGATGAACAATGGCGCTTAAGCTGCCCATTCGGTCTGTCATATTGGTAGCCGCTTCGTACTGCTTTACAGCCAGATCGAGGTGTTGCTGTGGTTGGCCGGCCACCAGGTAATTCAAAGCGCAGTTTCTTAAAGCACGTTGCCCTGCTTGAACCGGGTCGGGTGCGTAGGTGGATTGGCTTAGCGTCGCGCTTAGGTTCTGATAGTGGTGTTGCCAAATGTCTTGCAGTGCAGTGCCCAGTTTTGTGCGCAACACGTTACGCGCGGCGACAATAGCTTGCGGGTCGGCGGGCTGACATTTTTCAAGCAAAATACGCTCGGATGGTAAAACAAGTGCACGTGCCAGGTAAGCAGCACTCAGTGTTTCATCGCTGGCCAGTGTTCGCCATGTGTCCAGAAGCAAGGGCAGGGCGGGCGCATTTTCAGCATTTTTACCTGCAACTTGCGCCAGCAGGTAGCGTGTAGCCAGTTCCTGGCTGGCTTCCCAGCGTGCAAAAGGGTCTGTGTCAAAACGCGCCAGTAGGGCGAGTTCTTCGTTTGGGTAATCGTATTCCACGATAACCGGCGCGGAGAAACGACGTAGTAAAGATGGAACGGGTCGACTGGGGATGTTTTCGAAAGTCCAGCTTTGGGTTTGTTTGGTTAGGTCAAGAATAACGGTGTCGACAGTTCCGGAGTTTGTTTGTAGTGGAATTGGGGTACCGCTGGCACTAAGCAGCCCCAGCGCAAAGGGAATATGCAGAGGCGGCTTTTCTGCCGGCGGGCTTTGACGCTTCTCGACACCCACCGGGTCGCACCGTTGCGACAATGTGATGCGGCAGGACTGGTTTTCGGCATCGTACGTAATTTCCACGCTTACCCGTGGCGTGCCGGCTTGAGAGTACCAATGCCTGAATATCGACAGATCTTTGCCTGGGTTGTTTGCGCGATACACGGCATCCATGGCGTCGACAAAGTCGTCGCAGGTAACGGCTTGCCCGTCATGGCGGCGAAAATACTCTTGCATGCCCGCCTGAAAGCCCGTCTCTCCCAGAAGCGTGTGCTGCATGCGAATGACCTCTGCCCCTTTCTCGTAAATTGTTGCGGTGTAGAAGTTACCGATTTCCTGGTAGCTTTCCGGCCGGATGGGGTGCGCCATGGGGCCTGCGTCTTCTGGAAATTGCGCGGTTCGAAGCCCAATAACGTCGTCGATGCGTTTCACGGCGCGGGCGCTGGCAGCCTCTTTTTCTGGTAGCGTTGCGGCCATCATATCGGCCGAAAATTCTTGGTCACGGAATACAGTTAACCCTTCTTTAAGGGAAAGCTGGAACCAGTCGCGGCAGGTGACGCGGTTGCCTGTCCAGTTGTGGAAGTATTCGTGCCCAATAACGCTTTCAATGGCTTCGTAACTGGCGTCGGTTGCGGTGTCGGGGTCGGCCAGCACATAGGCAGAGTTGAAAACGTTAAGACCTTTGTTCTCCATGGCCCCCATGTTGAAGTCGCGTGCTGCTACGATCATGAAGCGGTCGAGATCAAGGGCCAGACCAAAGCGCTGTTCATCCCATTTAACCGAGCGCTCAAGGCATTGCAAAGCCCATTCGGTTTTTCCCTGGTCGCCTTTGTCGCAATAAACCTGTAGCAGGGCGTTACGGCCTTCTTTGGTTTTAATATGGCTTTCTCGGCAATCAAAGTCACCTGCTACCAAGGCGAACAAATAGCAAGGTTTGGGGTGCGGATCTTCCCAAACAGCTTCATGGCGACCGTTGGCAAGTTCCGATTGTGAAATAAGGTTGCCATTGGACAACAGCAACGGATAGCGCTTGGCGTCGGCCCGCAGCGCGACCGTGAAACGCGACATTACGTCGGGGCGGTCGGGAAACCAGGTAATCCGACGAAAGCCTTCGGCCTCACATTGGGTGAAAAGGCTGTTCCCGGATACATAAAGGCCCATCAAGCTGGTATTGTCAGCGGGTTTGCAACGGTTTGTAATTTGCAGCGTAAACGCGTCGCTGTCTGGGAACAGTATCAGGGTTTCGGTGTCTAACTTATATTCTTCTGGCCCCAGGGGCGCGCCATTAACTTCAATGCTTATCAGCGATAAATGTTCCCCGTTCAGCACCAACGGCGCTCCTGCATTGCCAACACGCTCGATGCTTAGCGTTGAAACCACGGTTGTTTCGTTTTCATCCAGTTCAAATTGCAGCTGCGTTGAAGTAACGCGATACGGGTATGGCTGATAATCGTGTCGATAAATGGTGGGGGCTATATCTGTACGCATAAATTTAATCGTTGTATTGTAGTGATAGGTTAATTGTAATGTTTGTTGTGGGTCACGTTTCGGAGAAGCGAATGGGTGCTAGTCGTTGCCTGGTGGTGGGGCGTTTTTTTGCAGGGCTGTTCGCGCTGCTTTTTTTGGCTGGTTGCGCCTCTTCAATTAACGCGCGTGTCACAACCTACGAGAAATGGCCGTCTGATGCGCCTGGGCAAAAGTACACTGTCGTACCAATGGCAGGTCAGGAAAACAACCTTGAGTATCAGTCGTTTGCAGATATGTTACGCGCCGCGATAGGCCGCACCGGGCTAGTCGAGGCCGACAGCCCTGCGCAAGCGCGTTTCGTAGTTTCGTTCAGTTACGACAACCCAATGAGTCAAAGCTGGGTGCAGCAATTTGCCGAACCCTACTTTCCTGGCCCGTTTTTGGCCCATGGGCAGGTTATTATGGTGGCCCGTATGGTTTTGGTGGTGGTATGTTTTATTCACCGCCCGTTATTAATACGCCGGTAACCGTATTTAAAAATACCCTGACGGTGATTATTAAAGATAATAAACGCGACGGCCAAGAGGTTTACAGGTCTACGTCGGTAGTCGTGACAGACAGTGATAATTTACCGGCCGTAATGCCTTATTTAACCAACGCTATATTTGACGGTTTTCCGGCCAATAATGGTAGTGTACGCGACATAACTTATTCAATCGATTAAGTTATTCGTTGTTGGTTTTAATTAGAAAGTTATTACGCGGAAGGCCTTTCGCCTCGGCTTCGGTGATCCAACGTGGCGCCTTTCCTCTGCCAGTCCAGGTCGTTCCTGTTTCCGGGTCTCGGTATTTTGGTGGTACGGTGCCGCGTGGCTTTTGGTTATTAGTCGTAGCAACGCCCTTGCGGCTGGTTTTGGTTTTAGAGAAAGCCTTGGCAATTTCGTCGGGCGTGATTTCGTACTCACGCATTTTTCGAACAATATCTTTAATAGCTGGCGTGCGTTGTTTTGCTTTAAGCGCCTCTGCTTGTTTTTGAAGTTTCTGAATTTCTTTTTCTATTTTTTGTTGTAGAACAGCATACGATTCTCGACTCATTAACTTTGCCTTGTGTTGGTAAATTAATTTTCATTATTAAATAACATGGGAAATTTTAACTTACTATTTTTTTATTAATAAATAAATAGCTTTGTTAATTGCCATGATTAAAATAAAAAACAGTGCTTTAAGAAGGTAATTTATGACAGATAAAAATCAAGGTTTTCGGGTTGCCGCGTTGCAAACTGTTTCAACAACCAATGTAAACGACAATCTGAACCAGGCTGAACAGCTTGTTACCGAAGCGGTCGCCGAAGGTGCGCAACTATTGGTATTGCCCGAGTATTTTTGTTTGATGGGGAAAAATGAGCACGACAAGGTAGATATTGGCGAACCCCTGGGTAACGGCCCGATACAACAATTCCTGTCTGATCAGGCCCGGCAACATGGTGTCTGGGTCGTGGGGGGGACGGTGCCTCTTGTAACCGGCGAAACCAGCCGCATCTATAACACAACACTGGTGTTTGACCCGCAAGGGCAGCGCGTAGCCCGTTACGACAAAATCCATTTGTTCGGGTTTCGAAAAGGCAACGAAGCGTACGATGAGTCGGTTTCCATTCTGCCTGGGGAAAATAAGCCTCAGTCATTCGAGGCTCCTTGCGGAAAGGTGGGGTTGTCGATCTGTTACGATTTGCGCTTCCCAGAACTATATAGGTCTTTGGGCAAAGTAAGTCTTATTGTGGTGCCTGCGGCGTTTACCTACACCACAGGGTCGGCTCATTGGGAAATGTTATTGCGGGCTCGGGCAGTAGAAAACCAGTGTTATGTGTTGGGTGCTGCTCAAGGGGGTAAACATGAAAATGGGCGCCGCACTTGGGGGCATTCCATGCTTGTGGACCCGTGGGGAGAGGTTTTGGTATGTTTGCCGGAAGGGCCGGGCGTGGTGTCCGGTTTAATTGATCAGACACGTTTGTCTGACGTGCGTACCGCCTTGCCGGCGCTTGATCATCGGGTACTATGACTGAAGAACTTTCCTTGTAATGGAAAGTGTGTTTATTAATATTTATAAATTGGCTGATTTTATGAAAGTAGCGGATCCGGGTATTGAGGCACTGGCAACAGCTAAATCGTTGCTGCTTGACCCATGGGAGCTTACCGAAGACCACATGGCGCGTGCTTTGGGTGAGATTTTTTCGCGTCAGGTTGATTATGCAGATCTGTATTTCCAGTATACCCGTAGCGAAGGCTGGAGCCTGGAAGAAGGCATTGTTAAAACAGGAAGCTTTTCAATTAATCAAGGCGTAGGCGTACGTGCAATTAGCGGCGAAAAAACAGCCTTTGCCTATTCCGACTCACTATCCCCAGAAGCGTTGATGTCGTCGGCCAAGGCGGTGAAAAGTATAGGGCGAAAGGGCGAAGGCAAGCATAAAGTAACCGGCGGTTTAATTACGCCTTCAAGTAGCTTGTATCCTTTTATCGATCCGGTGAACACTTTGCCGGCACCCGAGAAAGTGGCATTGCTTGAACGCGTTGAAGCAATGGCGCGGGCCGTGAATCCCGCTATTGTTCAGGTTATGGCAGGGTTAGGCGCCGAATACGACGTTGTAATGGTGGCTGGTAGCGATGGCCGGCTGGTGGCTGACGTTCGCCCATTGGTGCGTTTATCGCTAACGGTTATTGCCGAGCATAATGGGCGCCGTGAAATGGGGCATGCCGGTGGCGGTGGGCGCTGTGGGCTGGAATATTTTACTGACGATGTGCTTAAGGCTTATGCACAGCGTGCTGCAAGCGAAGCTTTAACCAACCTGGAAGCGGTGGCGGCACCCGCAGGCGAGATGACTGTTGTCTTGGGCGCTGGTTGGCCCGGTATTCTTTTGCACGAGGCAGTAGGTCACGGTTTAGAGGGAGACTTTAATCGTAAAGGGTCCAGTATTTTTTCCGGGCGCATCGGGAAACGCGTTGCCTCAAAAGGGGTAACGGTGGTTGATGACGGCACTCTGTCGGGGCGCCGCGGGTCTCTTAATATCGACGACGAAGGAAACGCCACGCAGCGCAACGTGCTGATTGAAGATGGAATTTTGCGTGGATACATGCAAGATTCCATGAATGCGCGGTTAATGGGGGTACCCGTCACGGGCAATGGTCGCCGGGAGTCCTTCGCGCATTTACCCATGCCCCGAATGACAAACACTTTCATGCTAGGCGGCGACGCACCGCCTGACGATATTGTGAAGTCAGTTAAAAAGGGCTTGTATGCAGTGAATTTTGGTGGTGGCCAGGTTGACATTACCAGTGGTAAATTTGTTTTTTCAGCATCAGAGGCCTATTTGATCGAGAATGGTAAGGTCACCCGGCCGGTGAAAGGCGCCACGCTTATTGGCAATGGGCCCGACGCCATGAATAAAGTCGGGATGGTTGGGAACGATATGGCACTTGATTCCGGTATTGGCACATGTGGCAAAGACGGTCAAAGCGTGCCAGTGGGTGTAGGAATGCCAACCATTCGTATTGACGGGCTAACTGTGGGTGGTACTGGCTAACGCTAATGCTTTGTCAGATGATTCGGGTGCGGCCATAACCATTCGCATGGTGCCCGAATCATTTGACCTGAATGAATAAAAAATCAATTCAAACACCGTTTTTTGCCAGAATCTTTTTATTACAAAGGCTTGCGCTTTTTAAAGGCGCAGGCCTTTTTTGTTAAACGATGCCAAAATCAGCTTAATTCCACTAATTTTCGTGGAAAATGCCTATATCTTCGTTAGATGGTAGATGTATAAATGATTCGGGGGTTGACAAAAATGTTTATCGCCCATATCATTTCAGTACGAATTAATTTTAGTGAAGTCTTTCGTGCTATGACGAATACGCCTGAAACTGTCCAGCCCTACGATATCCGCATTCTGCGCGCGTTGCGTCGCATCACGCGCGCAGTGGCATTACATTCGCGTCAGTTGTCGGCGGTCAGTAATATTACGGCGCCGCAATTGCTTTGCTTGCGGGCAATTGCTGAAGGTGGTCCGCTTACAGCAACGGCTATTAGTCGAGAAGTGCATGTAAGTGCCAGCACGGTGGTGGGCATTCTTGATCGTTTGGAAGATAAAGGTTTAATTCGCCGCGAGCGTGGTCGTGAAGATCGGCGTATTGTTTTTGTGTCAGCAACCGAAGCAGGTCTGGCGTTGGCAAAAGGTACGCCTTCACCGTTGCAGCAAAAATTGGCTGATTCCTTGAACGAGTTGCCTGAACTTGAACAAGCCACAATCACCTTATCGCTCGAGCGTATTGTTGATCTCATGGAGTCGCGTGGTGTAGCGCCACCCGAACCTGCTGGTGAATTGGCTTCGCCTATTTTAGAAGTGCCTGAAACAAGCCTGGACGCAACCACGCCAGGTCTGGAAGTTGAAGAACAATGATGACAAATAGTAATTCTCAAGAAACTGCGTCGCGAACCAGCGCGCAACCGGAAAACGCAAAACAGCCGGTATTGCGCGCCCCCAATCTTGACGACGCTAAGGCCGTGCACGCGCTAATTAAGGCCAGTCCGCCACTCGACGTTAACTCTGTGTACGTGTACTTGTTGCTGGCGCATCACTTCACGGATACTTGTGTGGTGGCCGAATTGAATAACGAAATAGTTGGTTTTGTATCGGCTTATGTGCCGCCAAAATCGCCCGACGTGCTGTTTGTGTGGCAGGTTGCCGTGGCTGAGAACGGGCGCGGTTTTGGGTTAGGTAAAGCCATGTTGCAAAACATATTGCAGCGTCCGCATCTAAGCAAAGTCAGGTTCGTTGAAACAACAGTTGGGCCTGACAACGCTGCATCACGTGGCATGTTTGCCTCTTTGGCGCGCAAGGCAGGTACCGAAATTCATGAAACTGCCTTGTTTGAAGGGCATCATTTCGGTGAGCAAGCGCATGAAGATGAGCGCCTGCTAAGAATTGGCCCATTTTCCCAAAAGTGAATGCGGCTGCAATTCGGTAAAAGAGTCGGGATACCGGCCTGGAAAATTGCTTGAATCATTAAATTTTAATTTTAACGAGAGGAACCAAATTATGGACTTGAATATTTTTGATCGGATGGAGTCTGAAGTTCGCGGCTACATTCGATCCTTCCCAGTTATCTTTAGTAAAGCTCAGGGCTCCACCCTGTTCGATCAAACCGGTCGTGAATACATCGATTTTTTCGCAGGTGCGGGCACGCTTAACTATGGGCACAACAACCCCAAACTGAAAGAAAAACTAATTGATTACATCCACAGTGATGGCGTTGTGCATGGCCTTGATATGGCCACCGAAGCTAAAAAACACTTTATGGAAACATTCGAGCGCGTATTGCTTAAACCGCGCGGAATGAATTACAAGCTGCAGTTTACCGGCCCTACAGGTACCAACGCCGTTGAGGCGGCGCTTAAGCTGGCTCGCCAGGTAAAAGGGCGTGAAAATGTTGTGTCGTTCACCCACGGTTTTCACGGGGTAAGCGGTGGCTCTTTGGCCACAACGGCCAACAGCAAGTTCCGCGACGCAGCCGGCGTAGGGCTGGACAACACAACCTTTATTCCTTACTGCGGCTACATGGGCGACAACATCGATACCATCGAGTATTTCGAACGTTTGTTGGAAGACCCAAGTAGCGGTCTAGACCAGCCTGCAGCAGTCATTGTCGAAACAGTGCAGGGCGAGGGCGGTGTAAACGTTGCTACCAAGCGCTGGTTGCTTAGCCTTGAGAAACTGTGCCGCAAGTACGATATGTTGTTAATTGTCGACGACATCCAAGTTGGATGTGGTCGTACCGGTACATTTTTCAGTTTCGATAAATACGGCATTAGCCCCGACATCATTACGTTGTCCAAGTCGCTTTCCGGTTATGGCCTGCCCATGTCGCTGGTATTGATGAAGCCCGAGCTGGATATCTGGGCACCCGGGTCACATAGCGGTACTTTCCGCGGCAACAACCTGGCTTTTGTAACAGCAGCAGAAGCATTGGAAACCTATTGGTCTAACGATCAGTTTGAACAGGAAATTGCCAAGAAGGCCGAAATGATTCGCAAGTCGCTCGACAACATTGTGTACAACTATCCCAATGAAGGATTAAGTGTGCGCGGTCGTGGCATGATTCAAGGGCTGGTTGCCCCTGCCGACAGCGATGATCTGGCTAACGAAATTGCGCATAAAGCGTTTGAGCACGGTCTGGTTATTGAAACCTCCGGTGCCAACGATGAAGTGCTGAAGTTGTTGCCCGCTTTAACCATTAGCGAAGAGCAACTGCAGAAAGGTCTTGAAATTATTGAACGCAGTGTCGCCGAAGTCTATAAAGGACGGGGTGTCAGTGCACGTGTATTGAAGTTTGGAGGTAAACGCGGATGATTGTAAAAAACGTTAAAGATGTCATTGGAACAGAGCACGAAATGCGCACTGACAACTGGGTCAGCCGTCGCGTTCTGCTTAAGAAAGACGGAATGGGCTTTTCGTTCCATGAAACCGTTATTCGCCCGGGCACTGAAACCCACATCCACTACAAGAACCATTTGGAAGCTGTATGGGTTGTAGAAGGCGATGGCGAAATTGAAACGATTGCCGATGGCAAGAAATACAAGCTGGAGCCTGGTGTAGTTTATGCCCTCGACGAACACGACGAGCATTGGCTGCGTGGCGGAAAAGAACCTTTGCGCGTTATTTGCGTGTTCAACCCGCCCTTAACAGGTAACGAAGTTCACGACGAAAAAGGAGTATATCCAGCAGCAGTTGACGCTGCGTAAAGTTTTGCAGGAGGACTGTATGACAACACTACAAGATGTTTATTCTTCGCGTGATGCCCGTACGTCAGCCATAATTGCCCGACAAGATCCGGTCGTTTATGCAAACGGAACTTATGCCAACGCGTTAACGGCCGATCAAGTCGATACCTACGCCCGCGATGGCTTCATTGTGCTGGATAACCTGTTCAATGAAGACGAAGTGCAGGCCATGCTTAATGAAGTCAAGCGCATGGGCGAGGATCCCGAGATTCGCAAGCTCGACGAAGCCATCACAGAGCCGGGAAGCGATGCCGTACGTTCTATTTTCAGAATGCATGAGTTAAGCGGCATGGTATCCGATATAGCGCGTGATCCGCGCCTTATCAATGTTGCGCGCCAGGTGCTGGGGTCGGAAGTTTATATTCACCAGTCGCGTGCAAACCTGAAGCCGGGTTTTAAAGGTAAAGAGTTTTACTGGCATTCCGACTTCGAAACTTGGCATGTTGAAGACGGCATGCCGCGTATGCGAGCTGTAAGCTGCTCTATTTTGTTAACAGACAACAACGAATGCAACGGCCCGCTTATGCTTATTCCTGGTTCGCATCAGCAGTTTATATCGTGCCAGGGGGTTACGCCTGAAAACCATTACAAGCAGTCGCTAAAGAAACAAGAGTTCGGTGTGCCCGATCCGATCAGCCTGCAATTGTTGGTAGAACAGGGTGGCATTCAGCCGGTACTGGCTAAAGCGGGTTCGGTGATCTTTTTCGAATGCAACACCATGCATGGCTCGGCAAGCAATATTTCGCCCTGGCCGCGTGCTAACTTGTTCATGGTTTACAACAGTATCGAGAATACTCTCGAAGAGCCTAAGTATGGTTTGAAACCGCGTCCTGAATATATTGCGACGCGGAAACAATATGTTCCTCTCGAGCCACTCGAAGCCAAAGCAGAAGTTGTATAACTGCCTCTGGCGTTGATGATGGTTTGTTTTTACGTTGCGAAGGCGTCCACCTTCGCAACGTTTTTTTTGTCTAATTTAATTTCAGGAATTCGCGCGTACGTGCTTCGCGTGGGTTATTAAAAATGACCTCGGGTGGGCCGCTTTCAGCTATTTCGCCTTTGTCGAAAAAACATACACGGTCGGAAATGTCTTGCGCGAACTGCATTTCATGCGTCACCAGTAATAGGGTTAAATCATTTTCCTGGGAAAGACGTTGAATGACGCTTAATACTTCGCCCACCAACTCTGGGTCAAGCGCAGAAGTGGGCTCATCGAAGAGCATAATGCCAGGCCGCATGGCCAGCGCACGGGCGATGGCAACGCGTTGTTGCTGGCCGCCCGATAACTGGTGTGGATACTTATCTGCCTGATCGCTTAGGCCTACAAGCTGAAGATACTCTTCGGCACGGGCGTTTGCCTCGTGCTTAGATAAACCAAGAACGTGTGCTGGGGCTTCTGTAATATTGCGTCTAACTGTCATGTGCGGAAACAGGTTGAACTGTTGGAAAACCATACCCATTTCCTTGCGCATTTCACGTAAGTGGCGTTCGCCGGCCGGTACTAGTTTGCCTTGGCGCATTTCATGCCACAGCGGGCGCTCGCCTACGTAAACAGTGCCTGATTCAATTTTTTCAAGCGTCATCAAAATGCGCAGCACGGTAGACTTGCCAGAGCCGGACGGCCCGATAATACTGACTTTTTCCCCTTTTTTTACCGAGAAGTTAAGGTGGTTAAGCACTGTAGTATCGCCAAAGCGTTTGACAACATCACGAAATTCGATGGCAGTTTCGGTCATCGTAACGGTATTCCTTGTTTAGGCAGGCGTGTATCAAGATAGCGCACGCCTGCGGCGGCGACCAGCGTCATAATCAGGTAAAGGCCACCCACCATGGAAAGAGGTATAAGGTAGTTAAAGGTTCGGTCACCGATAATTTTTGCAACGTTCAGCATTTCCAGCACAGAAACGACCGACAACAACGGAACGTCTTTCATGATCGAAACCAAATAATTGCCAAGCGCGGGAATAATACGCGGAATGGCTTGCGGCAAAACGACGACACGAAATGTGTGCGTGGAAGACAAATCCAGCGCCCGTGCCGCTTCATACTGGCCACGTGGTACGGATTCAAGCCCGGCCCGGTATACTTCCGATGTATAGGCGCTGTACTGCAGCCCCAAAGCCAGTGCGCCAGTAAGAAAGGCCGGTAACACGATACCGTAGTCGGGTAGCACGTAATACAGAAAGAACAGCTGCACAAGCAAAGGGGTGTCGCGCAAAAACTCGCTGACAAGCTTGGCCGGCCAGGAAACCAGGCGCCAGGGCATGCCTTTCAGTGCGGCCAGAATCAAGCCAAAAATAGCCGCTAAAACAAAGCCCACTACCGTGGCTTGCAGGGTTACCACCATGCCGCGTAAAAGA
>NZLH01000131.1 GCA_002694155.1 Pusillimonas sp.
CGGCTACGGCCTTGTTAGGGGACCTGCCAAATAGGGCATGCAACGTTTCAAGACGCAAGCCACACACGGGCGAGCGCAACACAGACAGCCAGGCCAAACGATCACCAGGATGCGACAGCGCCCGAGCCAATTGAACCAAGTCATTCACAACCGGGCGCGACTTTAAAGAGACGAGCTCTACCGCTTTGCACGGTATGCCTTCATGATGCAGCTCGTTCACCACACCTTGAAGGTGCGCACGCGCACGAACAAGAATCGCCACCGGATGGGCACTATCCGGATTTCGGGCCAGCGCCTCTTTCACCAACAACAGGGTTTTTTGTGCCGCCGGGGTTGCCTGACCAGACCATGCTTGGTCTTTACCCGCCTTGACAACAGCATGTACGTCAACGCCCACCCCGTCCAGTTGTGCGTGAAAAGCTGACGATTCGGTATAGGGAATGGCACCGAGCCCCGCATGAGCGACTTGGGGTAACAGTGGCTTAAACACACGATTAACCCAATCTACCACCCCCGCCTGAGACCTGAAATTCGTACTTAGTTTCAAGGGAACCAAAGAAATATCACCCAAACCCTCTCGCTGTACACGCAAAAACCACCCCACTTCCGCTTTGCGAAAACGGTAAATGGACTGCATTGGGTCTCCCACCAGAAACAAGGTTCTGCCATCGCCTGGTTGCCAGCCCGAAGTCAGTTTCTGCAGCAAGCGAATCTGACTTTCACTGGTGTCTTGAAACTCGTCAACCAGCAAATGGGAAATTGATGCATCCAGCTTTAATAGCAGGTCTGAAGGCGCCTCGGGATGCCCAAGCGCATGCAATGCACGCTGCGCTATTTCGATGAAATCAACCTCACTGTGCTGCGAAAACTGAACCAACAACTGCGCTTGCGCAAGCCTTAAAACCTCAAATAAGGTTAATAACATCGTTAAATGGTGCGGGGCATAGCCCGGCGGCGCGCAACGAATATCGGCCAGCGCCGCAACCCAGGCGCTTTGCGTATCAAAAGCGTTCAACCACGTTTGCACATGCGTCTTGGCGTCACTTCCGGGCGCGAAGCCCTGACGTTTATCCAGGCGTTTTCGCAAGGCATCATCTCCGGTTAGCAGGAAGTCGGCCAAAGCCTGCCATTGGGGTAAAGACGTCATATCGACCCCGAACGGCGAACCGTCCCAATTAGCCAACACCTCAAATCCATGCTCACCCTGCTCTACACGATTTCGTGCCGCTTCCGATATTGCCCCCGCCAACTGTGTCGCCCACCCAGGGGGCATGTTCTTGCTTAAATAGGCAAGGTCCTCTTCAACCGCTTCGCATAAGTGCGCCTGCAACAACGCCGGGTCGGTACCTGACTCGAACAGTGGTAACCACTGATCACGCGTTGCCAGCATACGCGCAATCAAACTGCGGGCAGAACGCAAATTAACATCCAAATGCGCAACTAACTGCGCAACCGGCTCGTAGTCATCAATCAGCTCAAGTGTGTTATTTGCAGCCGCTTCATAATAGGGGCCTGCATCATCACACAAAGCAGGCATCCCCCCAACCGCACTCATCCATGGCATAGACCGAACAAGCGAGGCACAAAAAGCGTGGATGGCGCGAATACTAAGACGCGCCGGATACTGTAAAAGCTTCCAGCCTTTTTCATCATTTCGCGCCATTGCCTGGCGTGCCAGTCGCCAACTGGTTTGCGCATGCTCTGCCTCGGGTTCAGGACCTGATGCCGCTTGCAGTTTACCCAGTACGCGCGCGTGCATTTCCGCGGCCGCTTTACGTGTAAACGTAATCGCTACAATTTCCTCGGGCCGCTCGACAACACCTAACAAGGCCAGTATTCGATCAGTTAAAAGTTCGGTTTTACCTGACCCGGCAGGCGCTTGAACTAAAAATGAATCCTGTGGATTCAACGCTTGTTTGCGCACTGATGCATCGTTAACTTGCGACGCCATTACAGCTCCTCCTCAAAACGCCGCAAAAAAGGCTTTACATCACAATACTGAAGGTCTTGTTTAGACCACACACGATTCTCGGCCACGCCGGCAATAAACTCATCTGCCAACAACGAAATGGCCCGGTGCCAATCGGTCATAACCTGATCCCAGGTTTTGCCTTTTGCATCGGGCCATTCCCACTTGTCTACCGCCGCCACCCCGCGAAAACAGTCAACATCGGCCAAACCCCTTGCTTCATTGCCACTTGCATGCAACTTAGCCAACACCAATGCAGCCACCGTTGGCGCAGCCGACTGCGTATGCTCTTGCTGCAAAACAGAGGCATACAAAGGTAGTTGCAAATCGACAGGGCGCGACCGGGTCCAGGACGACTTAGGATCGACCGGGCCATTGCCCGATTTATAGTCGATAACCACCCATCGGCCGTCAGTTAGCTGATCGATGCGATCAATTTGCATACCCAGCTCGAGGTGCTTGTACTGCCAAACATAACGACGTTCAAGCTCGTACACAGAAAACGCGGGACGCTGTGCTTCAACCTCCAACCATTGGGCAACGACAGAGCAGGCACGTTCAACCTCGAGTTGGCGCAAACGCAAACTATAGTCGGTCAGGGTAACTTGTGCAGCCTCGTCTGCCGCACGCCTGACAACTTGACTCAACTGACCTTGCGCGACCACTTCGCACAACCTATCTTGAGTTTGCAAGTCGCGCCATAACCGTTCCATAACACCGTGCAGGAAAATACCGCGGGCGTTCGACTCTCCAGGCTCGGCGTAATTCGTAAGTTCGCGCGCGTGCAGGCGGTACTTCACAAACGCCCACAAAGGGTTCTTTGCATGATCATCCAGTACCTGCACCCCGCCCCTTATGCGCTCTTCAGATAGCAAGCCAGGACCTTGAGTATCTGCAAGTGTTTCCATCTCGATTGCTGCGCCAGGGCCGGGTTGATATGAAAGATTTTTCGCCACCGAAGCAATCGGTTTTAACGGCCAGTCTGAAATAAAAGGGCTAGGCCGCACTTCTCTTTCACCCTCGTGTAACGGATGACTAACCACTACCTCGGGAGCACAACACCTTAGATCAGAGAACATTCTTTGGGCCCATTGCAACTCCCTTTCTGGTGTAGCGCGTGGCGCTTGCGCGGCCTTTAGAACCGCAATTGGCACTAGAGGATTCGGCCGAGGGGCCGCGGGCAATACTTCATCGGTTAAACCCATAACCCACACAGCATCCCAACGCCCCCCTTCTGCTTCCAGCAAGCCCAAAACATCAAGCCTGGAGGCCGAGTCTCGTTGCGGCTGGAAAAGCGTTTCACGTAATAGGCGCCGCAAAATAGTCATCGCCTCTGATGCGCTGATTGCCCCCAATAGCGTGACCTGCCGGGCAAATTGCGTTAACACCCGGTCGAAAGCCTCGAGCGATTGAAACGCATCACTATCCAACGCGCCCCAACCAGGAAAGCCCAGGGTTGCTAACCATTCGCGCATCGTTTGCGCCCACGCTACAGCACCTTGACGACCAGGCGCTTGCATGCATAAGTCGATTGTGGCGACCCACGACTGATGCAAAACTGGCGTTGCATCGGCCAGGAACTGTGTGAACTCAGACAGACCCACCTTCACAATACGATTTTTGCGCCAAACCGCATCAAGTGTTGCCCTGTTGCCCGCCTCTTGTTCGTGCCCCGCACAACCTCCCGCCAAAAGCGCCGCGCCGGCAACAGAGGGAGACACCGACTGATCGCGTAAAAAAGCCCCAATAAGGCTCAACCAGTGAATCGCCGCGCGTACTAAAGGCCACTCGATTAAAGGCCGGGCCACCGCAATATTAAAAGGCAATGAAACCGAAGCTTCAGGGCTTTGAAAGGTTCTGGCCAACAACCGATGAGCCAAAGCTGCATCATGCTCCAACGCGGGGCTCACGATGGCCACGCGTTGTTCCGGATGCTGTTGCAGCCTTTCGTGGGCCCAATGTATTGCCGCCTGCCACTCCTCAACAGCACTACCTGCCGCAACTCGGTAGCCGTTTCGAGCCGGAACACGATCGTTTTGCAAGCAGTAAATACGACACCCCGACGCTTTAAGGCTACCAAGCAGGCGCAGCATACGGGGGCTAAATTCATTGAACCCCGCCAGCACAATTTGTTTCGCCAAA
>NZLH01000132.1 GCA_002694155.1 Pusillimonas sp.
CGATGCACCATACGCTTCCAGCGCCCAAACTTCCATCTCACCGAAACGCTGACCACCAAACTGGGCTTTACCGCCCAATGGTTGCTGTGTAACCAGCGAGTATGGACCGGTTGAACGTGCGTGCATCTTGTCGTCTACCAAGTGATGCAGCTTCAGGTAGTGCATATAACCGATGGTAACAGGGCGTTCGAACTGCTCGCCAGTACGGCCATCAATTAGCCAGGCCTGGGTACGGTCGGGTGTTAAACGCAATGACTCAGCGATAGGATCGGGATAGGCAAGCTCGAGCATTTTGCCAATTTCACCTTCGTTGGCACCGTCGAATACCGGTGTTGCCAAAGGAACGCCCGCCTTTAGGTTACGCGCCATTTCCAGAATTTCGTCATCGCTTAGCTCTTCCAAATGTGCCGGAGAGCCGTTCGAGTTATAGACTTTTTCAAGGAAACCCCGCACTTCCTTCGCTTGCGCCTGCTTTTGACCGTCAAGCATATCGGCAATACGATAGCCCATACCTTTGGCGGCCCAACCCAAGTGCACTTCAAGAACCTGCCCCACGTTCATCCGTGAAGGCACGCCCAACGGGTTCAGTACGATGTCGACTGGCGTACCGTCGGCCATGTGCGGCATATCTTCAACCGGCACAATGCGCGAAACCACACCTTTGTTACCGTGACGACCCGCCATTTTGTCACCGGGTTGCAAGCGACGCTTAACAGCCAGATAAACCTTGATCATCTTCAGCACGCCAGGAGGCAACTCGTCGCCTTGCGTAAGCTTCTTGCGTTTCTCTTCGAAAGCAAGATCAAACTGATGACGTTTCTGCTCAAGCGATTCTTTCGCTTGCTCGAGGCTGATTGCGTCAGACTCATCGGCCAGGCGAATATCAAACCACTGCCATTTGTCGAGGTCGGCCAAGTATTCCGATGTAATCTTGGAACCTTTGGCAAGTTTGCGTGGACCACCGTTAACGGTTTTACCCACCAATACTTTCTCGATACGGTCGAATGTATCGTTCTCAACAATACGCAATTGGTCGTTCAAGTCTTGACGATAGCGACGCAGTTCATCGTCGATAATCGATTGCGCGCGCTTGTCGCGTTCGATGCCTTCTCGCGTGAAGACCTGAACGTCGATAACGGTACCCACCATGCCCGACGGAACACGCAACGACGTATCTTTAACGTCAGACGCTTTTTCGCCGAAAATAGCGCGCAGCAGTTTCTCTTCAGGTGTTAACTGGGTTTCGCCCTTAGGTGTAACCTTACCCACCAGAACGTCATCGGCACGCACTTCAGCACCAATATGAACAATGCCGGAATCATCCAGACGGTTCAATTGAACTTCAGGCAAATTGCTGATGTCGCGCGTGATTTCTTCGGCACCCAGTTTGGTGTCGCGCGCTACAACCGTTAATTCTTCAATGTGAATTGAAGTGTAGCGGTCGTCGGCTACGACATTTTCCGAGATCAAGATTGAGTCTTCGAAGTTGTAGCCGTTCCAGGGCATGAACGCGATCAACATGTTCTGACCCAGCGCCAATTCACCCAAGTCGGTTGATGCACCGTCGGCCAATACGTCACCACGGGCAACTACGTCGCCTTTCTTCACGATGGGGCGCTGGTTGATATTGGTGTTCTGGTTCGAACGCGTGTACTTGGTGAGGTTGTAAATATCTACACCCACTTCACCGGCCACGTTTTCATCATCATTCACACGAATTACCACGCGCTCTGCGTCAACGTGGTCAACAATACCACCACGCAAAGCTTGTACGGTCGTACCCGAGTCAACGGCCACGGTACGCTCAACACCGGTACCTACCAACGACTTCTCGGGGCGCAGGCAAGGAACTGCCTGGCGCTGCATGTTGGCACCCATAAGCGCACGGTTGGCGTCATCGTGTTCCAGGAACGGAATAAGTGATGCGGCAACTGACACAATTTGGGAAGGCGCAACGTCCATGTAGTGAACGTTATCGGGCGAAGTAAGCATGGTTTCGCCCGCCTGACGGCAAGCTACCAGATCGCTAACGAAACGACCCTGTTCGTCAAGCTCGGCATTGGCCTGGGCAATAACGAAACGGCTTTCTTCAATGGCCGACAAGTAGTCGATTTGATCACTGACCTTGCCATCGATAATTTTGCGATAGGGCGTTTCCAGGAAACCGTACTCGTTCAAACGTGCGTACAGTGCCATGGAGTTGATCAGACCAATGTTCGGTCCTTCCGGCGTTTCAATTGGACAAACTCGACCGTAGTGGGTGGGATGCACGTCGCGCACTTCAAAGCCGGCGCGTTCACGGGTAAGACCTCCAGGCCCCAACGCGGAAACACGACGCTTATGCGTAATTTCCGACAGTGGGTTGGTTTGGTCCATAAACTGCGACAACTGGCTGGAGCCGAAGAACTCTTTAATGGCAGCCGAAATAGGCTTGGAATTAATGAGGTCGTGCGGCATCAGGTTTTCAGTTTCGGCCTGACCCAAGCGCTCTTTTACGGCGCGCTCTACGCGAACCAGGCCGGCACGGAATTGATTTTCAGCCAGTTCACCCACGCAACGCACACGGCGATTGCCCAAGTGATCAATGTCGTCGATTTGACCACGGCCATTACGCAACTCTACCAATACCTTGATGGTTTCAAGAATATCGTCGTTAGTAAGCGTTAATGCGCCTGCAGTTTCTTCTTCGCGACCTAAACGGCTGTTGACCTTCATACGGCCTACACGCGACAAATCGTACGTTTCTTCGCTGTAGAACAATCGCTGGAACAACGCCTCGACCGCTTCTTCGGTTGGCGGCTCGCCAGGACGCATCATGCGGTAAATGGCAACACGCGCAGCGGTTTGATCGGCGGTGTCGTCGGAACGCAAGGTTTGAGAAATATAAGCACCGCGATCAAGGTCATTAACGTAAAGCGTTTCAACTTCCTTGATATCCGCAGCACGGATCTCAGCCATCATGGATTCGGTGATTTCGTCATTGGCATTGGCAATAACTTCACCGGTTTCCGGATTAACAACATTCTTGGCCAGAATACGGCCAACAAAGAAGTCTTCCGGAACGGATAATTGATCAACGCCGGCCGCTTGCAGATCGCGCAAATGCTTGGCGTTGATACGTTTGTCTTTCTCGACAATGACATTGCCTTTTTTATCGGTAATATCAAAGCGCGCCACTTCGCCTTTCCAGCGCTCAGGAATAAAGTCGAGCTTGCCGCCTTCATTCATGATCTCGAAACGATCGAAATCGAAGTAATAGGCAAGGATTTCTTCCTGCGTCATGCCAATGGCTTTAAGCAGAATCGAAACCGGCATCTTGCGGCGGCGGTCGATACGGAAGAAAAGCTGATCTTTGGGATCGAATTCAAAATCGAGCCAAGAGCCACGATAAGGAATCACGCGTGCCGAGAACAGCAATTTGCCCGAGCTGTGCGTTTTACCGCGATCGTGCTCGAAGAACACACCGGGTGAACGATGCAACTGCGAAACGATAACGCGCTCGGTACCGTTAATGACGAAGGAACCGGTATCTGTCATGAGCGGAATCTCGCCCATGTAAACTTCCTGTTCCTTCACTTCTTTAATGGTAGGTTTGCTGACTTCACGATCCATCAGCACCAGGCGCACTTTAGCCCGCAAGGGCGATGCGTAGGTAAGCCCACGCAGTTGGCATTCTTTAACATCGAACACAGGCTCGCCCAGCGCATAGCTGACGAACTCCAGACGTGCCATCTGGTTGTGGCTTACGATGGGGAATATTGAAGTAAAGGCTGCCTGCAGACCTTCATCCCGACGCTCGGAAGCGGGGATATCTGCTTGCAGAAAGGTTAGAAAAGATTGCAGCTGAGTCGCCAAAAGATACGGGACGTCTTGGACATCTTCCCGTTTGGCGAAGCTCTTACGTATGCGCTTTTTTTCGGTGTACGAATAAGGCATGAGCACTCCGACTCGAGGGGTTACATGGACCGTCAACCACGGCCCCGGTTTACGACTCCAGAAAACCCGACTGGTTCAGAAAACACTACTGACAAGACGGGTTTTCTGGAGACGCAAAAGCCCGGGAAGGCCGAAACCTGCCCGGGCGTACAGCAAAAGTCTTACTTAAGTTCGACTTTGGCACCAGCTTCTTCAAGCTTGGCTTTAGCAGCTTCAGCTTCTTCTTTAGCAGCACCTTCCTTAATGGCTTTAGGTGCGCCGTCGACCATGTCTTTAGCTTCTTTCAGGCCAAGACCGGTGATTTCGCGAACAGCTTTAATCACGCTAACCTTGTTTGCGCCAACTTCGGCCAAAACAACGTCGAACTCAGTTTTTTCTTCAGCGGCAGCTGCGCCACCACCAGCAGCGGGTGCTGCTACAGCCACTGCGGCTGCCGCGGCGGACACGCCGAATTTTTCTTCCATTTCCGAGATCAGCTCGGACAACTCGAGAACGGTCAGATTAGCGACCGCGTCGAGGATTTCTGCTTTGCTTAATGCCATTTCTAGAACTCCAAAATTGAATAATTTCCAGGGTTGGGTATCGCTGTGTCGTTCGACTCAGTTTCCAACTGCTTACGCAGCTTCCTTTTGATCGCGCACGGCAGCAAGGCCACGTACGAACTTGGTTGGAACTTCGTTGAGCGTACGCACAAACTGCGTAACCGGGGCTTGCATCGTACCCATCAGTTTCGCCAGCAACTCTTCGCGCGATGGCAGTGTGGCCAAGGCCATAACACCATCTTTGCTAAGCTGGTTATCGGGCAGCGAGCCACCTGTAATAACCAGTTTGTCGTTGCTTTTTGCGAAATCGGCAAGTACTTTGGCAGCCGCAACAGGATCATCGCTAATGCCATAGATTAGCGGACCCTTCAAACTTGCAGACATCCCTTCAAAAGGGGTACCGGCAAGTGCACGGCGAACCAGCGTATTCTTAAGAACACGCAGATACACACCCGACTCACGCGCTTGTTTGCGCAATACGGTGACGGCAGCGACGTCCAGACCACGGTACTCGGCAGTAATGATCGATTGAGCTTGTGCTACTTGCGCAGCAACCTCTTCGACAACTACCGCTTTCTCTTTGCGATTGAGACTCACGGTTTGAACACTCCATCTAATGACACCCAGGAGGGTCCCGGGTATCTACCGAATGCGGCGCTCCTGGTCGAGTTCTTTAAAACTAAAAAGAATTCTTCCATGGGCGCCGTCTGCGCTGGATCGGCCCTGTTACCAGAAACCGGATTAAGCCCGAGATAAAAATTATTTCAAGGCTCCAGCGGTCTTTGACAGCAACACCCCAATACAACCGGGGTGCGCCCAAAGTTCTTTACAACTTCTTTAGCTTAAACAGCCAAAGAAGCAACTTCTACGCGAGCACCGCCACCCATGGTGGAGGAAACGGCAACTTTACGCAGATAAATACCTTTTGCAGCTGTAGGACGCGCTTTGTTCAAAGCATCGATAAGCGCAGCCAGATTGCTTTGCAACTGTTCAACTTCAAAAGAAGCACGACCAATGCTGGCGTGAATAATGCCGGCCTTGTCGGTACGATATTGAACCTGACCTGCTTTGGCGTTCTTAACAGCTTGGGCTACGTCGGGGGTAACCGTACCCACTTTTGGGTTTGGCATTAAGCCGCGAGGGCCAAGAACCTGACCCAGCGCCCCCAAAACGCGCATAGCGTCGGGCGAGGCAATGACGACGTCGAAATCGAGATTGCCGCCTTTAATGCTTTCGGCCAGGTCTTCCATACCAACAATGTCAGCACCGGCTTCTTTAGCTGCATCGGCTTTTTCGCCTTGAGCGAAAACAGCAACACGTAC
>NZLH01000133.1 GCA_002694155.1 Pusillimonas sp.
CCAAGCGTATTGAAGATGGCCTGAAGCATATGGTGATGGCCATTGCAGCGTGCCCAACCACAGTTAACGACATTCTCGAGCATGTTCAACGTGTGCGCGATGGCCAGGCACAAATAGATGAAATTGTTGATGGCCTGATCGATGAAGATGGCGAAGAATATGCCGGTTCCGGTGTATCGGCCGACGAAGATGATGATGGCCCGGCCGGTGGCATGAGCAGCAAGCAGTTGGAACTGTTGCGTACCAAGTCCTTGAAAAAGTTCGACGCGGTCAGCCAATGGTTCGACAAAATGCGCAAGGCATTCGAGAACGAAGGCTATGGCTCAACGGCTTACAAGGAAGCGCAGGAAGCCATTGTGAACGAATTCATGGGCGTTCGTTTCACCGCAAAAACAGTAGAGAAACTCGCGGACCGTTTGCGCACGCAAGTGGGCGAGGTGCGCAAGCTCGAGCGGGAAATTCTGCGTATCTGTGTCGACCGCGCCGGTATGCCACGCAATCATTTCATCAAAGTTTTCCCCGGTAATGAAACGAATCTGAACTGGGTGCTGGAAGAGGTGGCCGCCGGGCATGGTTATTCCGAAACGCTGGAACGCCATGTGCCTGCTGTGCATGAAACGCAGCAAAAGCTTATTGACCTTCAAGTAAGCGTTGTGTTGCCGCTAAAAGACCTGAAAGACGTAAACAAACGCATGGCTACCGGCGAAGCCAAGGCACGTAAAGCCAAGCGTGAAATGACCGAAGCCAACTTGCGTTTGGTTATTTCCATTGCCAAGAAATACACCAACCGCGGCTTGCAGTTCCTTGACCTCATTCAGGAAGGCAATATTGGGTTGATGAAAGCGGTAGACAAGTTTGAATACCGTCGTGGCTACAAGTTTTCTACTTATGCCACATGGTGGATTCGTCAGGCCATCACGCGTTCCATTGCCGACCAGGCTCGTACCATTCGTATTCCGGTTCACATGATTGAAACCATCAACAAGATGAATCGTATTAACCGTCAGATTCTGCAGGAAACCGGTGCCGAGCCCGACCCCGCAACCCTGGCGCAAAAAATGGACATGCCTGAAGATAAGGTACGCAAAATCCTGAAAATTGCCAAGGAACCCATTTCAATGGAAACCCCTATTGGTGATGATGACGACTCCCACTTGGGCGACTTCATCGAGGACCTGGCTAATTTGTCACCGTCTGACTCGGCCTTACACGGTTCCATGCGCGATGTCGTGAAAGAAGTGCTCGACTCTTTAACCCCACGCGAGGCCAAAGTGTTGCGTATGCGTTTCGGCGTTGAAATGAGTACTGACCAAACGCTGGAAGAAGTGGGCAAGCAGTTCGACGTAACGCGTGAGCGTATTCGCCAAATAGAGGCTAAAGCGTTGCGTAAGTTGCGTCACCCCAGCCGGGCCGACAAACTGCGCAGCTTCCTGGAAGGGCAGTAATGCTTCCTGGAAGGGCTGTAATACCATAAGGGCGCTCTGCCTGAAACAAAAAAACGGTGTGAAAACTTCTTCACACCGTTTTTTTTGGGTGTAGCCAGCGCATTTTTTACTAATGCGACTCCACCTCGGGTTTCTTGTCGCTTAATCGGCGATCGGGTGCGAACAGACATGCCAGTACTCCAACCAAGGCAATAGCGGCGCTAAGCAAAAATACATGACGGAAGGCCAGCGTACCAGCTTCGACCAGTGCCTGTCTTTCTTCAGAGGCCGCCTGCTGTAGCGCACCTTCCACCATTTCGCCAATTACATCGGTGGCAGAAACAGAAAGCGACAAGCCCGCTGGAGTGTATTGGTTCAATAAGGCGAAAAGTACTGCAGTTAATACGGCAATCCCCAGGGCGGCCCCTAAAGAACGGGCGAACGAGGTAACACCGGTGGCAACGCCCAAATGGCGATGTTCAACCGCGTTCTGCGCAGCAACGGTAGACGTTGGCAACAATAAACCAATGCCAAAGCCGCCCAGCGACGTACATAAAATCACCAGTAGTGTGCCGTTGGCGGGGGTATAGGCGGTTAGCGCCAAAGCAATGGGTAGTAACGCGGTGCCGGCAAGTTGAATACGGCGGTAATGCCCCAGTTTCACCATTAGCAGCCCTGCAATCCAGGCGCCAACTGGAATGGACAACGACAGCGGCAACAACTGCACGGCAGCCTCGTCGGCCCCGGCATGGGTCAGCATTTGCAGGCGCAGGGGAATCAAAATTGTCATGCCAATCATTTGCACAAACGCCACAAACAGCATCAGGCTTGACGCCGCCACCGTGCGGTTACGCAGCAACATTAATGGAATAATAGGATCGGGCGCGCGTTTCTCCTGCCAGACAAAAATGGCCAGAAGCACAACCGCCAGCACATATAAGAAAACGTTCAGGGTTTCGGCTAAAGCGGCACCATGCCCCACACGGCTAATTGCTATAAGCAATACCGTAAGGCCCGCCGTAAGCCACAAAGCCCCCAGATAATCGATTTGGCGTTTAAGTTGCGGAATAGGTAAGTTGTTTAACGCGCGATGGGCCGTTAAATACGCCACAATGCACAGTGGAACGTTAATCCAAAAAATCCAGCGCCAGGAAATGTACTCGGTTAATAAACCGCCAACAACCGGCCCGGTGACGCTGGCAATGGCAAACGCTGTACTAATATAGCCTTGGTAGCGGCCCCGGTCGCGTGGCGCAATAATGTCGCCCACAATGGTTTGTGAAACTGACAACAGACCGGCCCCGCCTATACCCTGAATGACGCGCGCCAGAATCATAACCGGCATGGTGGTGGCCAACGCGCACAATACCGACGAAAGCAGGAAAATAACAATGGCGCTGAACAGCATTAAACGTCGTCCGTACAAGTCGCCCAGTTTGCCGTAAATAGGGGTGGCGACAGTCATGGCGATTAAATAGCCTGAAATGACCCAGGCCAGGTACTCCACACCACTTAAATCGGCGGACATTAGGGGTAGCGCGACGGCGACAATGGTTTGTTCCAGGCCACCGAGGAAAATAGCCACAAGTAAACCCAGTACGACGCGCTTGGCTTCACGGTGCGTGAAGGTGGTTGTGGCTGCAGTTGGTGAAGGGGAGGGCGAGCTCGATAATTCAGACGGTGTATCGGTCATATTGGTTTAACGGACTGGGTCAATATAATAAAAGCTGAAAATGGATAAATAATAAGAAGCTAAAACTGAATAAGAGGCTCAAATTCATTCAGAGATTGATCCGAGCTGGGCTAATTTTAACGTTTGTTGATGTATCAATAAGGGTTTTTCCGTGTAGCTCAGTTTAAGTCACTTCGCTATCATACGAATACGTTTTATAAATAAATTATCGTTCCATATATAGAACAAATTTGTTTTTGTTTTTATCTATGATCCGCCAGGAGCTAGCCATGAATACACGTTTCTCTCGTCGGTCGCTGATTAAGTCGGCCGGTGCTGCTGCAGTAGCCAGTGCGCTGCCCATGCGTTTTAGCTGGGCAAGCAATCATCCCACCAAGGTGGGTGTTATTTTGCCAACCAGTGGTGTGTTGGCGTTTCCGGGCCAGGCGTCGCGCCGTGGTGTTGAATTTGCCGACATGATCAACAAAGAAAATAACGGCCCGGCCATGGAGCTAATCTACGCCGATACCGAGTCTAAAGCAGAAAATGGTCGTGTAGCGGCCGAGAAACTGATTCGCGAAGGGTGTACCGCACTGATTGGGTGCTGGGACACCGGTGCCACTATTTCTGCGGCGCAGGCTTGCGAAGCCGCTAAAGTGCCTTTGGTCATTAATATTGCTTCGGCCCCGCAAATTACCGAACAGGGCTTTACGCAAATTTTCCGTAACTTTACGCCGGCTACGCAACTGGTTTCGAACGCCGTTGCGCGTATCCGCGAACTGGCGGCCAAAACCGATGACCCACCTAAAACCGCTACAGTGCTGTATGTGAACGATACATTCGGTCAGTCGGCCCTTAAGGCCATGCAAGCCGAATGGGCTAAACAAAACCTGCCCATTGAAATTCTGGACACCATTGGTTACGACGTACGTGCCAAAGACCTTTCAGTGGAAGTGGCAAAAGCCAAAGCGACCGGTGCTGAACTGTTGTTGCCTATTACACGCGTAAACGACGCTATTATGATTGTGCGCGAAATGGTGAAGCAGGGCTACAACCCGAAAGCTATTGTGGGCCCCGGCAGCCCAGGGCCCTACGAAAAAGCATTTACCGATGCATTGGGCAAATATGGTGACGACTACATGGTTTGTGTGCCTTGGCTGAACGTGAAAAACCCGCGTGCAGTCGAGCTGGCTAAACGTTTCGAGGAAATGGACAGTAAAAACCGTTTCGAACTGAACGTAGGCTTTTCGTTCGAGGCTGTAAATATCGTGGCCGACGCCTTGCGCCGTGCTAAATCTAACGAAGCCGCGGCCATTCACGCCGCCCTGAAAACCACCGATATTAAAGATCACGTTATGTGGGGTGGGCCTATTCAATTTAACGAAAAAGGCCAGAACCCGAATATTGGTGTGGCATTGCTGCAAAACCAAAACGGCGCGCCTACGGTGGTTGGCCCGGCTGAAGCTGCCGTTGCCGAGGTGGTGTATCCCATGCGGCCGTTCAACGATCGTTGATCAAGGCGTGTTTTGCAGCCGTTTAGTTTTCGGGCAGTCTCGTTTAACTTCCTGGTTTAAAGCTTGAACGAAAGCGGCTGTAGACAC
>NZLH01000134.1 GCA_002694155.1 Pusillimonas sp.
GCATCTTCTTTTTGTTGGTAGGAGTGCTAAACCACACCTCGCTTTCGTTTCTACGAGTGGTAAGCATTCCCGAATCAAAAAACTTCTGAACTTTTGAGTTGAACCTAAGCTCAGGGTCTTGCAAGATGCGCAAGAAGTCTGTGGGATTGTACTTGGCAAACATCAGAACATCTCTCTTCATCTCAGCCGAACTCAGCCTGTCAGTGCTTCTTCCGAAAGCCACTCGGCATACGTTCTCAAGCTCCTCCAAAGAAAGAGAGCGTGCTTCGATAAGAGCATCTACTTCTGTTTCGAGACTTTCCATCTCTTTTGATGCGTCCTTCTCAAGATTTACCTCTTCAAATGACTTGCCATTCAACGGGTGGTAGTGCAGAAACTTCTGCAGAACTTGGTTTTGACGCGGGACAGTAAGTAGGCCATCCTCAAAAATCACAGGCTCTACGATGACGTTTCCGTCTTGTTCGTCCTCAAAAGGACTATTCTGATTCCTTGAGTAGCGCAATGCTCGATTCAGACCTTTTTCTTCGTCCCAATACAGGAGAGGGAAAGAACGGCTATTTCTTGTGGGAATCATGTACGCCAAGGGCGCGACTGCATCAGTCAGTCTGTATGTCTTATCGACATACACTTCATTTTTCTTTTTCATTAGATACGATTTAGAATTAAGAAAGTAAAGCGGGAAGCGTGTCCTTGAGGACACGCCTCCCCTTTACGTATTACGCAATCTTACGCATTGAAGATGACGAAGTTGTTCGCGCCCATCACGCAAACAGCTCTTTCAGACAGGTAGTTAACCTGCATCTTGTCAACGTCAGGGTTCATTGCACCTCCGGCAGAACCTGTAATCCAAGTCTTGTAGCGACGGTCTTCAGTCTCAGACGCTCTGTAACGAACGTGCAAGAATGGACGCTTCGCGTTCTTACCAAGGATTTGGTCATACACGGTAGTAGAACCTGCAGGAACAAGAAGACCGTTAATCGTTCCGCTGCCTGCCACAGTAGACAAACCGCCACGGAAAGTTGGGTCGTTCAAGTATTTCCAATCAGTCTTGTAGAAGTCGTAACCTCTACGGAAACCTGAGAAGCCGAGGTTCAGGGCCATCTCCTCATCGTTGTCGAACAGACCGTATGAAGTACCACCCGCTCCGTAAGAGTTTTGAGCAGCCAACATATCGTCGATGTCGAACGAGAACTGACGGTTGATGAAGAGAACATTCTCTTCGATAGAACCCTGCTTGTCAAGACGCTGAATGATAGTGTCGAAGTCAGCGAGTACAGTTGGGTTACCGCCTGCATAGACGTTACCTCTTGTATTCACTGCGTGGAACACACCTTCAGAACCCATGAAGCCTGCTTGCTGTGCGTTAGACTGTCCTGCAACAGGGGTTGTAGGAGCAACGGCAGGCACAGCCTCTACCATAGCAGTTTCGAGGTAGTCATCGAAACGGAGGCGAGTTTCGTGCTCAGACTTCAAGTACCACAGGTATCCTGAAGCACCGTTCTCTGTAGTCACCTCTACCCATCCAATCTGAGCCATGTCAGAACCGTTCACCGAGTAGGTGTCCTTCAGGATGATTGGGTTGTTAGAGAGGATGGTGTCGTCAGCCTCAAGAGAGCCTTGCATACCTGCTTCACCTTTCTTGAACTCCGAACCGTAGATGAACACAGTGAAGTTTGTGTCAGCCAAAGCACCACCTGAAGCACCACCGAAACCGCCTGCTTCGTAGAAAGCGCAAGTAAATTGGTTATTAGCCTCGTCTACCGCTGTAACAATAGCCTTGTTAGAAGCAGAGCCATCATTCTTTTGAATGAAAAGAGTTTGTCCAACTCTAATGGCAATAGCGTTGTTAGCAGTAAACGCAGGAATACCTGTGTCGTTCACTTGGAAGGTAGCGATACTGTCTGCATTAGCAGCAGTAGTACCACACTGAGTGTACTTGATGTGAAGTCTTCCCTGCTCTGCCCACTTAATAAGGTCAGAGTTAGAAGGCATTTCCGCACCAACCATGCGGAGGAAAGAAGAGATAGTACGGTTGCCATATCTCTCGAACTCCTTCTCGTAAGTATCAGGGAGATACTGATTCAAGAAGTTGAAGTTCGTGATATAGTTCGTACTAAGAGGAACCTGCTGCGCTGATGGCTGCAGTCCCAAATCAAAAGCTGTTAGAGCCATGTTTTCTTAGTTTTTAGTTTTTTCGACTCCTAATCTTAAGTCCTCGACCTGAGTCACTGTTCAAGGACTTTATTTGCATGCCTCCCTTTTTCACGACTTCCGGTGTGTTGCGCATAGACATGTCAGTATTCTTCATCTTACGCATCGTACTGTCAGCCTGAAATGATTTGCCCTGCTCATAAAAGAACCGCGCAAACTTTTCGGGATTCATAGCGATAGCCAAAGCTCGATGGTAACCTGCTGCGTCTTTGATGACACCGTTTTCATCCACATACTTCTTAAGGAAGTTAGTGGCATCAGACTGTGCCTTCTTCAACTCAGTAGCATCACCCGGAGAGAAGGTGACCTTCTTGTCTTCGTCAAGCGTGAACTCAAAGCCCTTGAACTCACTTCCGAAAACTTCGTTGGTCTGCTGAAGAAAGACTTCCTGTCGCTTCTTCATTGACTCCTCAAAAGAGTTTGACTCTTGGATATATTGGTTATACGCCTCCAACTTCTCTTGGTCATCCTTAGAAAGGGAACTCCCACTCGACTCAAGGGGTGCTCCGTATTTTTCTTTCTCTGACTCAAAGTAGTCTTTGGCCTTCGCAATAGCTTTTTTCTTGTTGAGCTTGGTCTTCTTAATTGTCGATTCGTCATCCAACTCCTCGTCAAAAGAATAAGCCTCCATCAGGGTGTCGATGTCTTCTGCATCTAATCCTTTTTCGGTGGCAACCAAATACTCACGAAGGAGTTGGTCGGGGGCAACTTCATCGTAATTCTTGTTGAGTCTTACGTAGTCGTTGAACCCTCTTCCTGTATCCTTCTTGTACTTCAGGTACGCAGCGACATCTTCCGGCAGCTCCTCAGCCTCTTCGCGCTCGGCAAAGAGTTGGTCTACAGAGTCAATCTGCTTGTCGTACCTCTTTTTGATATATGAAAGAACGTCGTCGTCAGAAAGCTCTGACTTAGATTCCTGAACAGGAGCTTCCTCCTGAACGGGTGGAGTCTCTTGCTGAGGTTCCTCAGCTTGAGGTGTTTCATTATTTACTTCCTGCTCATGCTTGTCAAGAAGTGCCTGCTCGATTTCTTGTTGTGACTTTTCTTCGCCCGTCACTTCGCGTACCTTAAGTTCCATAGATTAGATTTTTACAAAAGTAATGACAATAAATTAGACTTATCTTGGCGAGAACTCAGCAAGGTCAAAACCATCAAGACTGTCTTCGTTAGACTCGAAGTTCTGAGGTGGAAGGTTGTTCTTACGTTGATTAATCAGCCTACTCTGCTCAGAGTTTTGCTGACTAATTCTTTGCGACTTAGCCTTCTCGCGCTGTGTTTCTCTGCTCTGAAGTGCCTCCTCAGAAATGTTTCTGAGTGACATGTTGTATTGGAACTCTTGCTCCATAAGCATCTTCTTGAGTTCCGCCTCATTCTTCATCTTCTCAATCTCGAACGAAATCTCAGCCTGCTTAATCTGCATCTTCGATTGCGTTTCAGCTTGCAGCTTTTGCATAGCAGCCTGCGCAGCAAACTGCTGAGACTTCATCTGCCTCTCCGTCTCCATAGCCTTGCCCTGCAACATCTGTTGCTCCTCGCGGTCTTGCTTTTGCTTACGCTTTAGCTTGAGCAATTGATTAGCGAGCTTGATGTTCTTCATCTCGCGGATGTCAATAGCGTCCTCAAGGAAGATGTCTTGCTTAGACAATGCCATCTGAATGTTCTGCTCCAACTGAGCTTTTTGCTCTTCGTCGGGAGCGACTTCAATAAACACACCAAAGTCATAGATGTAGAGGTCAGAAATCTGATTGAGAATGCTGACGTTATACTTTCCGATTTGGTTTACAAACTCATCAGTAAAGTCAGAATACTCTAGGATGTCTGAAATACGATAAGACAGACCTTCAGCAAGGGTCTTAAACAGGTAAAGGCTTCCATCGAGGATATGCCTTGTAGCTGTATTTGAGTTGAGCGCAGCCAACTTCTGTACGCCCACCAATGAGTTGGGGTCGGGGGTACTGCCATCACGAGCCTCGTTGAGTCCCGTAACTGCACGAATCATATCGAGATAGTGATTGTAGTTGGCAATCAGCATCTGCGTCTTGGACGCGCCTGAGTTGGAGGTGAGCTGCTGAATAGGAACGCGAGCGTTGTTGAACTCTCCGTCCTGCGTATAGCTCCTACCAATAACAGAACCCGTTTGGAAGTACAGACGCAAAGCATCTTCAGGGTTGTATGCGTTACCTGTTCCAAGGTCAACCTCGTTCAGTCCATCTGCGTCGATGTATACACCATCCGGAACTGTGCGGGCAATAACTTGTTGCAGCTTCAGGTGCGTCATCTGAATGAGGTCGGCAAAAGGAATCATCCTTCTCACCAAAGACTCAATAACACCTTTGTACATGCGAGGTGCTACAGCCACATAGTTTGGTATAGCGTGCTGACTAGCAGACTTTGGCCTTACCATGTTCTTGGACATCTCCCACTTCAGAAGATAGTTTGTGCCCATCACCATGATACCGTCGTACCACACATCAATCTTTTTCGACACCTTCTCAAAGTTGCCCTCTTCCATCATGTCAGGGGGTGGATTAAAGGTGTCGTCCTTCTCAATCATCTTTACGTTTCCATTGTCTGTAATTTTCTTCTTGTAGACGATGTCGTTAGTCGTCTTGTAGTTGAAGTACAGAAGCGTAATAGAATCTCTGTAAAAGATGCTGTTGTCGTAATACTGAGCAAGGTTGAAGTGGTCGTAAAAGCTCTGACCGTACTGCGAAAGCTCTTGCAAGTCCTCATTCGTAAGAGTAGGGTCAATCTTCAGCAGTTCGTTTGTATGAACTGTCTTTATCTCACCCCAATAAAAACAATCTTTGAAATGAGGGTCATCAGTGTAGCTGTACACCACATTTGCCGGGTCAACGTATGATACCTTGACTCCGCTGCCCTTGAGGAACTCATGCTTTGCAACAGCCATTCCGCAAACGGTAAGGTCATAGTCAAACC
>NZLH01000135.1 GCA_002694155.1 Pusillimonas sp.
AACCGGGGTGCTCCTGCGCCAATGTAGGCCGATAATGATTCAATCTCGTCCATGGGTGACAGCAGCGCTTCCAGTTTTTGAACTGTGCGATCGGTGGCCTCAATGCTGGTGCCTGGTGGCATGTAAACACTAATCAAAACTTCTGGTCGATCAGAAGTGGGAAAGAATTGTTTTTGCACAACGGTGACCATGCCTGCAATGGCTAAAAGCAAGAGCCCGACGGTAATAGCCACCACCGTTTTACGGTGCACGACACACCAACTTATAAGTGAACGCAAGCGTTGATACCGAGGAGATTGATAGGGCTGATGGTGTGCTTTTGCCTTCCCTTGATCTTTAGCCGTGGGCTTGTGTTGGGCGGGTAGCATTTTCACGCCTAAATAGGGCACAAAAATAACGGCAACCAGCCACGAAACGATAAGTGAAATGCCCAGTACCCAGAAAATGTTACCCGTGTATTCGCCCACGGCCGACTGTGCAAACCCAATGGGGATAAATCCGGCAACGGTAACGAGGGTGCCAAACAGCATGGGGGCGGCGGTTACCGTCCATGCGTGGGCGGCCGCCTTTATGCGGTCCCATCCTTCCTCCATTTTAACCAGCATCATCTCAACCGAGATAATGGCGTCGTCTACCAGTAAACCCAGCGCCAAAATTAAGGCGCCCAGCGTAACCCGATCCAGGTTGATGCCCATCATGAGCATAATTAGGAAGGTAATGCCCAACGTTACCGGAACCGCGATACCCACAATAAGGCCCGCACGTAAACCTATGGCTAGAATACTAACCGCCACGACAACAGCGACGGCCACGAAAAATTTCACCTGAAACAGGTTCACGGCACCTGCAATGGCGTCGGCTTGATTAGTAAGCACATTCAGCGACATGCCTAGCGGCAGGCGGCTACGCTCTTCTTCTATAAAGCTTTCCAGCCGCTCGCCCAGCGCCAGGCCATTTACCCCGCTTTCCATCACCACACCGATCAATATGGCGTCTTGCCCCTTCGAGCGAACCAGATAGCTGGGTGGATCTTCGTAACCGCGATGAACAGTGGCGATATCGGCTAAACGAATAACGCGATCACCGACGCGCAAGGGCACATTGGCAAGTTCTTCGGGCTCTGAAAGGTCGGTATCCAGGCGCAAGTACAAGCGCGGCCCGTCTGTTTCTATACGGCCGGCCGGCATTAAGCGATTATGGGCATCGACAGCCTCGAAAACCGCCCCAGGTGAAAGACCCAGATTATTCAGGCGAACGGGGTCGAAGTCGATAAATACACGCTCACTGCGTTCGCCCAGTATCAGTGCTTTACGTACGCCGGGTACCTGACGAATGCGATCACGAATGTCTTCTGCGTCGCGCGTCGTCAGGCGCATTGGCAGGCCTGGCGCCGTTAGGGCAATTAGAGTGAAATAAACATCGGCGAAATCATCATTCACAATCGGGCCAATTACGCCTTGCGGCAGACTGCCGGCTTCTTCCTGCATGCGCTTTCGTACTTCGTAAAACAGGTCGGGCACTATTTCTTTTGGTGTGTTGTCTTGAAACTCGACCTGCAGGTTGGCCTGACCAGGACGCACAGTTGTTTCAATTTCATGCAGGTAGGCGACCTCTTGGATGCGCTTTTCCAGCCGATTGGCGACCTGATCCTGCATTTCCTGTGGGGTGGCGCCCGGCCAGTTAGCAGACACCACCAAAGCGCGTACTGTGAAGGGCGGGTCTTCGGCACGGCCTAAAGACAAGAAAGCGTAAATACCGGCAACGACGGCCAGAATTAAAAAGAAAAGCGTGATGGCACGCTCTTTAACCGCAAGCGCCGACAGGTTGGGAAAACTCATTGGTTTTGCACCCGCACAGCCATATTGTTCTGCAACAAATGCGTGCCTATCGCCACGACTTGCTCCCCTTCTTCCAAGGGGCCTTTAACAAGGGCTGTTTCAGATTCAATTTTGATAATTGAAACGGGCACGGGGGATACGGTTTCGTTTTGAATTCGCCACACATGCGGCCCGTTGCCTCGTTCATTAATGGCGCCCAACGGAACAATAAAAGACGTTTCGTTCATGGGGGCATTAAACTGCGCGCGCACGACACTACCTAATTGCAGTTTCGGAGTGTTGGCGTTATTGCCTGATAATGCGTAACGAGCACGTAACGTGCGACTTTGTGGATCTACCGCACCAGCCGTTTCACGCAACGTCAGGCGTAAGGCTTGTTGTTCTAGCGCAAGCGTGCCGGTTTCAGGTGGCGCCAACCCTTCTGGAAAATAGACTTCTACTTCGCGTTCGCCGGCGTGGGCCAATTGCGCTATTGCAAAGCCCGAGGTCACCACTTGCCCTTCCTGGCCATTTACTTCAATTAATACACCTTTGGCCGGCGCTGTAAGTTGCGCATAATCCAGTGCATTTTCTGCCTGGCTCAGCCGGGTTTGCGCAACCTCGCGTCGTGCGCGGGCTTCGCGCAGCATTAGCTCTGCTTGCTCGGCGGCTTGTTTGCTGACTGCGTTATGTTGCAATAATTCCTGGTGTCTAGCCAGGTCGGCCTGGGCTATTCGTAGTGCGGCATTGGCAGCGGCTAAATCGGCTTGCGCGCCTTGTGCCTGTTCACGAAAATCGCGTGGGTCTAGCGTGAAAAGTGTTTGACCTTCGTCTACACTTTGGCCGGCGTCTACCAAGCGTTCAGAAATACGACCGCCCACTTGAAATGCCAGCGGCGTTTCGGTGCGTGCGCGTACGGTGCCCGACAAGCTAAGTGAGGATTGCTGGTTTGTTTTTAGTGCCCATGGCTTAACAATGGGTGCATTTGATTGCGTTGTGGGGGGCGCAGCATTATTACACCCGGTAAGCAGTAACGCGGCTGCGGTGGTAAAGCAAACAACAAATGCTCGCATGATACGTTCTCGTGGTAATTCGTAATGAAATCTTGTTGGCGAAATCGTAGTGCATTTCTATGCACGAGTATCCGACCTGGATGTTTTATACAACGAAAGAATAATGCCGCCCGCCAAAAGCATCACGGTAACGCCCAGCGAGATTGCGGGCGGAATTTTGCCGATAAAGTTCACCAGGAACACCTTGCCACCAATAAACACCAGAATCAGGGCCAGTGCATACTTCAGGTAATGGAAGCGATGGATGATGGCGGCCAGGGCAAAATACAAAGCGCGCAAACCCAAGATAGCAAAAATATTACTGGTGTAAACAATAAAGGGGTCGGTGGTAATGGCAAAAATAGCGGGAATTGAATCTACCGCAAATACGACGTCGGTAAATTCAACCAGCATCAAGGCTAGAAACAAGGGGGTCGCTTTCCACATAAGGCGGCCCGATTTTGGGTCGGGTTCTTTTACCCAGAAGGCATTGCCACGCAGGCCATCTGTGAAAGGAATATAGCGTTTCAGTATTTTCAGCAGAAAGTTCTTCGAAATATCGGGTGTGTGGTCAACCATGAACCACATTTTCACGCCTGTAAACACCAGGAATGCGCCGAATATATAAAGTATCCATTCGAATTCGTGAATTAAGCCGGCGCCAACGCCGATCATAATGGCGCGCAACACGATGACGCCAAGAATGCCCCAAAACAGAACGCGGTGCTGATACAAGCGCGGAATGGCGAAGAAGGTAAAAATTAGGGCAATAACAAAGATATTGTCCATTGACAGGGATTTTTCAATAAGAAACCCTGTGTAGTAATGCATCCCGTCTTCCGCCCCGAAGTACCACCACACCCAGGCGCCAAAAATGACGGCCGCCAGAATGTAGCCGGCGGAAAGAAAGAGGCTTTCCCGGATACCGATTTCACGTTCTTCTTTGTGAAGTACGCCCAGGTCGAATGCCAGTAAGCTGATGACGACAACAAAAAAAACAACCCACGTCCAGGCCGGGACGCCTGCGACGGTTTGATGCAGAAAATCCAATCCACTCATGGCAAGGCTCTTTTGTAAGATTCGTTAAATTCTATGCAGGCATTGTCTCAGCAAATTGCCTGTTTTGCCGTGGGGTGTGCAAAGGTTTAACGCGCCGGCTTGTTCAGCGCGTCATGCGTGTTTCCCAGGTGGCCAATGGCAAGGGCGGGCTCTGATTAATAATACGGCTTAGAACGCTGCCCAACGCATCAATGCCGCGCTCCGAGCGCCATCTTTGCGGTGGAGTGGTACGCCATTGTCCGGTGGCGGGGTCGCGTTCGGCCACTTTAAAGCGGAAAGAGTAATAGCCGGCGCCTAATCCCATACGCAAGTCAGAGGCCACCAGCTGGTTATCAATTTCGTCGTAACGTAGCCAGTCGCCACTGAACCAGCGTAAGCCGTCGAGCATTGGGTTGTCGGAAAGACTATGGGCGGCTTTACTATTCAAAGGTAAGCGAATACGTTCGCCGGGTTCGTCATCAAGAAAACCTGTGATTATTTCGTAATAATGGTCATCAGGCGTTTTGGCCATAACCCGCCAAAGCAGAATATTGAAGGGTGCCGGTGTTGAAAACATGTCGGTAATTTCAATATTCGATTCGGCGAATTCGGCGCGTACACGGGCCTCGGTAACGTTTTTTGCCATGACCGACATGGCCAGATAAAGTGCGCAATACCCCAGAACCCAGCAGTTAAAACGTTGCACTCCTGGGCGGGCCCCGGCCGCAATGCCTGCAACAGCAGCGATCAGCAAGGGTAAAGTGAAGAAAGGGTCAATAATGAAAATGCTTGACCAGCTGGTGGGCGTGGGATGCCAGGGCCAGAATAGTTGCGTGCCATAGCTGGTAAGCGCATCCAGCAATATGTGCGTCATGAAGATTAACCAAAGGGTTAAAAACAGACGGCCTTTACTGTATTGATGCGTGGGTGGCCAAAACCGGAAAACCCAAGTTAAAAACAAGGAAAACAGGGTTAGCACAAACACCGAGTGAGAAAACCCACGGTGATAAATCATGTTGGCAATGGGGTTGCCGTAATCAATAATTACGTCGAGGTCGGGCAGGGTGGCCAAAACGGCGCCCGCCACATAGGCTTTACGGCTATGAAAGCGCCCCAGCATGACACCGGTAACACTGGCACCCAAGACCGCTTGCGTAACTGAATCCATGTGGTTAATTGAAGCATTTAGAAGTCGAGTGATGCTAACACAGCTACCTTAAATTTCGGTGTTTCTGCAGGCGTTTTTCCGGGTCGCCTGCCGCGTTAAAATGCGTTTTTATTTCAATTTTTTGCTGTCCGTATTTATGTTGCGGGCGGTGCTAAAGGAATGCTCTTGTTCAACGTATTGTCTGCCTATGCTGGCGACCCTATCTTGTCTATGCAATTGGCGTACCGCGATGACGCCCGCCCCGAAAAAACTAACTTAAGCATTGGTTTGTACTACGACGATCAAGGCCGCATTCCGCGTTTGAAGTCGGTTCAGCAAGCACGTGAACGGGTGCTGCAATCTACCGAACCCAGCATGTATCTACCTATGAGCGGTAACCCGGCCTATTGCAAGGCCAGCCAGAACCTGGTGTTCGGCACCGACGCGCCGGCATTACAGGAAGGCCGGATCGCTACCATTCAGACGGTTGGGGGTTCTGGGGCGTTGAAAGTCGGGGCCGATGTGCTGCGTAAGTTCTTCCCCGGTGCCCAAGCGCGTATTAGCGATCCAAGTTGGGATAACCACCGCGCCATTCTGGAAGGGGCGGGGTTTGTGGTGGAAACGTACCCTTATTTCAATCGTGACACCCAGCGTCTTGACTTTGAGCGCATGCTTGAAGGTTTGAAAGCCCTGCCACAAGAGACCGTTGTTTTGTTTCATCCCAGTTGCCACAACCCAACCGGCGCCGACTTAAGCCCAGAGCAATGGGATCAGGTGGTAGACGTGGTGGTGAAAGGCCGCTTGATTGCGTTTTTGGATATGGCGTATCAGGGTTTTGGCGATGGCTTGGATGAAGATGCTTATTTGGTTCGGGCTTTAGTCAAGGCCGGGGCATCTTTTTTGGTCGCCAACTCTTACTCTAAAACCTTTTCTTTATATGGCGAGCGTTGTGGTGCATTAAGCATGGTGTGTGCCAACGCCGATGAGGCTGGCCGTGCGTTGGGCCAAATGCAACAGGCGGTGCGTCGCAATTATTCCAGCCCCCCCGCATTTGGTGCAAGCCTGGTAGAAACAGTGTTAACTGACTCTGAATTGGCAGCGCTTTGGCGCACCGAGCTGGCCGAGATGCGCACACGTATTCAAAACATGCGTTCCCGGCTATACAACGGTTTGTGCGCACAACAACCGAATGCCGATTGGGCGTTTCTTATGGCCCAGAAAGGCATGTTCGGTTATGCGCCGGTTCTGGCGCCCCACATGATGCGTTTAAGAAATGAACAGGCCGTTTACATTATTGAGTCGGGTCGCATTTGTGTCGCTGGGTTGAATGAGGCGAATGTCGATCGCGTAGCCCTGGCTTTTGCTGCGGTGCTTAAATAGTGCGAAATTAAGCGAATTTCGCACATTTTTTGCCAACATGCTTTTAAGTTATCGGTAATTACCCCTAAATTCAGTGAAGTGTCATCTATTTGACTTGTTTTTGGGGTACGCTCTTGATGCAGTACAGAACTTTTGTGCTAACAGTAACTTTCAAGAGGTTATACAGATGTTGGTGAAACCGCGTACTCCCGCTCCATTTCGTCCTTTCAAGGCCAGCTCTCAGTTAATGGTCAATCATGAACGTGCCAAACAGGCCTCGGCCAAGCGCATTATTAGTATTGGCAGCATTGGTAACGATCGCTACGGGAGAAAACGCGACAGCTGATTGACAGCGTTTCCACACCAGAAAAGCCAGGCAAAGTGCCTGGCTTTTTTGTTGCCGCCGTTCACAGGTTGCATAAGGGGTGGCATTTGGTAAAGCGTTAAAATAAAAGATTAAGTTCTATTTTGTTGAAAGCTTATGTCTCAGGTTCTGGTTGCGGCGCTATACAAGTTCGTTCGTCTGGATGATTTTCAGGCCATGCAGGCTCCTATTCACAACGTGTGTGAGCGTCATGGTGTGATGGGTACCTTGTTGTTGGCCAAAGAGGGAATTAACGGCACCATTGCCGGCCCCAAGGAAGGTATTCGCGCAGTGCTGGATTATCTGCGTTCCGATAAACGGCTTGCCACGTTAACGCACAAAGAATCGTGGGCCGACACTATGCCGTTTTACCGGCTTAAGGTGAAGTTGAAGCGCGAGATCGTAACCATGGGTGTGCCCGAGATAGATCCGGAAACCATGGCGGGGCAATACGTTACGCCGGATAAATGGAATGATCTGATTTCAGACCCGGACGTGGTAGTGGTTGATGTGCGTAACGATTACGAAGTAACCATTGGCAGTTTCGAAGGGGCAGTGAATCCGAAAACAGATAGTTTTACCGAGTTCCCCCAATGGGTGCATGCGCAGTCTTCAGAACAGGGGCTTTTGCGCAACAAGAAAAAAGTGGCTATGTTTTGTACTGGCGGGATTCGTTGCGAGAAATCGACGGCCTATTTACGCTCACAGGGTTTCGACGAGGTCTACCATTTGGAAGGCGGTATTCTGAAGTATTTGGAAACGGTTCCGCCTGAGAAAAGCCTGTGGAAAGGTGAATGCTTTGTGTTCGACGAGCGTGTATCGGTTGGCCATGGGTTAGCCCCGGGCGAATACGAGCTGTGTCGCGCCTGTCGTCATCCCTTATCGCCGCAAGATAGAAAATCCGCTCATTTTGAGCCTGGCGTTAGTTGCCCGCATTGTCACGATCAACACACGCCTGAACAAATTGCCCGTTTTCGCGAACGCCAGAAACAAATTGAATTGGCACGCCAACGTCAGGCGCGCCATATTGGCGCACCGATCGACCAGCAAAAAGCAGCCAAGCGTGCACTGAAAGAGAAGGCGCGTGAAGCGGCGCGCGCCCGGCGCCAAGCACAAATGGAAAAGTCAAACCAGGCTTCGTGATTACGGTCCGTTCGTGCGCGGCGAATGGCACTTGAATCTTGTTGTTTTAGTAGTGTGAATAACAAAAGCAGGTCTAAGTATTTTGATTGATTCTTTACCTATTCTGTATTCGTTTCGACGCTGCCCCTATGCAATGCGGGCCCGCTTGGCGGTAGCCGCCAGCGGTTTGCAATGCCAGCTGCGAGAAGTAGTGTTGCGCAATAAGCCACAAGCTATGTTGCAGGCCTCACCTAAAGGCACCGTGCCCGTGCTGGTGTTGACCGATGGCAAGGTTATAGATGAAAGCCTGGATATTATGTTGTGGGCGTTGCGCCAGAACGACCCTGATCA
>NZLH01000136.1 GCA_002694155.1 Pusillimonas sp.
ATTTTTCTTTTGAGGGTTTTTCGACTTCGATAAACTCATTTGCGCGGCGCGCTGTCTTGGCTTGGCCTTCGGCAATTCTGTCGGCTCTGATGCCTGAATCATTTAAGTTCGCCGCTTTAATGTGTGCTTGCTCTATTCGAGCTTTTTCGGCGTCAATAATCTCGGGAATTCGAGCGGCATCTTCATGTAATTTGGGCCAAATATCGCCAAAGCCGGAAACCTCAACCGTTCCGCCCTGTAGAAACTTGAGGTACGTATTTGCGGCATCAACGACCTGTTCGGCAGAATTAACCCCAAACGCGGAAAGAGGTGTTTTAAGCGCATACTCCAAAGCGATCACGCGTTGCTTGGCTTCTAACTTGGATTGCTTACTCATGAGCGGCCTCCGTGGTGGTTGGCGGTTGCGCAATTTCGGGCCATATCTCCTGCCAGTCATCAGGCCGCAAGTCACGACGAGTAACGGCGCCGTCGGTAGCGCGTTCGATGGACGCACAATATTCGAGCGGCACAGGACGTTTTTTGACGCGCCATTGATAAACCACGGCTGAGGAAACACCGAGGCTACGAGCGAGCTCCGAGGCTCGAACATTTGGCAGAGCGAGGTATTCATGCAGTTTCATGCGCTAACTATAGCACCGCTATAGTGACAAAACAAGCCATGCGCGAGTTGTTTTTATATAGCATTGCTATATGAAGATTTGGACACCTAAAGAAGAGGCCGATAATCTAGCGGCAAGATTTGTTGGCGTGACTCGCCGTCATTTCGCCCAGGATCACAAAGTCCCTGGTGGCGAACGCATGATCTATCAGCATATCAACGCGATACGTCCAATAAGCCTGGAAGCAGCAAAAGCTTATGCACGGGGGTTTGGCTGTTCAATTGCAGATATCAGCCCGAGGCTTGCTTTAGAAATAGCTGGCGCTGCGGAGTTATCCAAGCAGCAACCGCTTTCAGACCAGCCTGACGCTGCCAGGTATCCGGCTTGGCCGTTTAAATCAATATCGCCTGAGCGTTACGCACAACTAACAGAAAAGCAAAAAGAGGCCGTTGAAGAATGGCTTGATAACCAGATAACAAGCTACACCGGGAAGGGTCCGGAAAATAAAAGACCTGAGGTCAGAAAGAGAAGGTCAGCCGCATAGGGGCCTTCGGCTTGTTTGGTCGGAAGGATCTTTTTTGCCCTAACTGTAACTATTGTTGATTGAGGTAACAAATGGTATTCAATCAAAAGGAAACGAAGAAACTGCCCCCTCGCCTATTGGGTATTTTTTTTGCAGTTGCCTTATTGAGCGGGTGTGCGACAAACTGGTACAGCGCTAATTTCCCCGATGAGCAATCCAAGAAGAAGCAGCTAACCATAGATGATGGTTATTGCGCTGAGGTTGCGCATGGGGCAGCGCCAATGCCCGCAATTAGAGACTATCAAGCACCATCACAACCGCGCGAAATACAGGGCCAAATTACGACATTCAATATCAATTCGGGTTACTCAACTCACAACTACTCAGGAACCATTCAGCCAATGTCAGGCGGGTTTGCGCAAGGCATGGCCGAAGGTCTAAATAATGGGATGGCTATTGGTGGCGCTCTAGCTACGGCTATTGCTCGTAAGCGCATTTACAATTCATGCATGATCAGACTCGGATGGTCCGAAACTCCTGTGGAAGCGGAACAAAATTACAATAAACCAGGAACTGAGTCAAAGAATCAAAGCGCAGAAGATATTATTCACCAAATCCCTCGATTGGCCTATCTGCGTGAAGTTAGCCCTGAGAGCTTTAATCTAATTGCCGATATTGATATTGAGATACGCTCAAAACCAGAGTGGAATGGCGTGCCGTTAAAAGATAGGTTTGAATACGCAACAAGAAAGTATGAACAAAATCACGGCATCATCCACCTGCCAACCGAGCCAGCTCCGTATGACAGCAAACTTATAAAAAACAAACAAGAATATTTAAATGGCTATCAAAAAACCTATGAAATGGCCATACAGAAACGCGACTTTAAAACTGCGGCGTTGGCAGAACAACAAATACAACGACTGAAATCAGAAATCTGGCAATTACGGCAACAAGGCATTGCCGACAGAAAAGAGCTTCTTGAGAAGCTTTAAATCGCAACAATAATCAAATAGACCGCCGAAATCCGGCGGTTTTTTTACGTTCTAACGCCAACCAAGCTCAGCCCTCCCCTCCTATTTTAAGGCCTTTCGAAAAAAAATATAGCTTTGCTATTGCATTAAAAGCGAAGCATTGCTATAGTTGAGCCATGACGCTTCATTAACGTCAATAACGCTCTTTAACAATTTCAGGAATTCAGGCGAGGGCGCACAGAGATGTGTGCTTTCAGGAGAAGCGAGGCGGCGCGAACCGCCCCGCTGTTCCTAGGTAACAACGGCAATAATCAGAGTCACGATTGCCCATAGGCAAGACGCTACGTTGATATTGACGCTCACCTTCACAGAGTCTTTCTTTGACATTAGAGGTCTCGGAAAAGGCTCGTGGCCACGAGCGTTAGCCCGTTGAGTACTTGTATCCCGCCCCGACATGGCGGCTGCAGTTCGCCTACCTAGGATGGCTCCCTGCCCTGCTTCGCGTAAGGATTGCTTGCGCTGGCAGTCGGCAACAGGCTTTCACAAGAGCAGCATCACGCAGGCCGCATCCGCAGCGAACCTCTTGTGATCGACCTGCCACCTTTAGCGGCTTATCAGGCCGCAACCGGGCTTGATAGGCCCGGCACAAAAAGCATAACAGAACTGCCGCGCCCTCCCCTGAATTCCTGTACCGATAGAGATAAAACACGCCAATGGTGCATACGCACGGATAGGCGCAGGGCTCCATCTTCATTGCCCCTGAGTAAAGACAAGGCCCGGACATTCAGAGCCGGTGATGTGAGGAAACGCCTACTGGCAACCGTGGCAGATAACGGAGTGCTGGGGACGAACAGTTCCCGTTCCGATGAACGATATTGGACAAACTGCGAGCCGCCATCGGCGGGAGTTGCGCAGATAAGTAATACCGCAATGGCCTCTACGGAGGCCACATGCGAATCGCCACTGATGGGCAGTGCTGCGATTTTCATGTGAGGGGATATGGACAGCCAAACTATTGAAAAGCGGGTAAAGGAGTTGCTTTCAGAGCATCTCTGCATTCATGAGTCAGAGATCAATGTCGAATCAAGGTTATTCGAAGACCTTGGCGCTGATTCGCTTGATTTTGTCGAGCTCGCGATAGCCATTGAGGACGAATTGGAAACTGAAATCCCCGATAAAGACTTTGAGGCCATAACAACCGTACAGCAAATTATCGATCTGGTCGCCAAATATAGATTCACCGATTGATCGGAACGGCCCAGCTAAAGCGCCACGGGTTGGCGTTTTCTGATGACAACAAGGAGCATTACATGCGATCACGATCATCTTCACTGCTTATTGCCGCCGCCCTTGGAATGGCAAGTGCTGTAAGCCCACTAATGCAGAACAAGACGCCGGCCATCACGCAAACCGTCAGCAAGCGGCAAATGCTGCGCAATGCTCGAGGCCCCATGCTTTACGCGGGCCAGGTTACGAGCCGCCGCACCGTGGCCCAAGACAAGCGCGAAGCACTGAAGCGGCGTAACCGCATGCGTAATAAGGGCCGCACTAGCCAAAGCAAGGGGTGAGTGATGAAGCACGAAAAAGACGCGCAGGCTTTCCCTCGCTCCGGATTTAGTGGTGAGGTCGGGTACGGCAGGCCAACTAATGGAATGACTCTACGCCAATATGCTGCAATCAAACTGCGCGTGCCAGATAGCGGCACTGAATGGCTGGACGACATGATACGCCAATCATTGCGCGACGAATCGGCGGCTAAGGCGATGCAGGGAATTTTGTCAAATGGCGATGTTATTGACCAGTTTAATGATAAGTCGATTGAGTGGGCAGTAGAGAACTCTATCAAGCTTGCCGACGCCATGATTAAAGCAAGGGGTGAGGTATGAAGATAGTCGTAACCAACGAGTACGTCACAGTTGCCGGAAAGACGGTACTGCACAATGAGTACCCATGGCGCACTGCCACCAACAGGCACACCAATACGGACGGCAGCTCATGGGGCTGGATTGACCAAGCGCCGGGGCATGTCTGCTGGTCTGATAACGAGTCATTTAACTCGACGGCTGCATCCGCGATGGTTCGCGCACACAACCAGTGGCTGGAAGACCAGCAGCCGCTATCTATCAAAATCATCAAGGCCAAACGTGAGTACGAAACAGCCAAGGCAGAACTTGACAGTGTTCGTGGAAAATACGAAGCGGCATCCAAGCGGCTTTCCGCGGCGGAGGACGTGCTCAACAGCTTGCATGCCACCCAGGAGCCAGCGTGAATATGGCTAACCGCATACGCGACTTAATTGATAAACATTCAACGCCTGCATAGCTGGGAATCCCCCAGGCTCAGGCCCCTTTCCGGCTGGGTAAGCCGGAGTCATCAAGCCAGGGGCGGCCAAGCGAATGCATCTTGGTAAGAGCGTCCGTTTATGGACCCAACCGGCTGATAAAGCGGCCCCGGGGCGCAAAAATAGGGTGACGAAAGGATCCCCGCACACTAGAGCCGGCACAGGCGACCGGCCCCCTGACTTGATGGCGGTGCAAACGTAGGCGCAACCCCGCCAGCCGAAAGACGGGGCCAGCAACCAACGGAGGTAATCATGTGAACCACCAGACCGCCCTGCACCGGCAAAGTGCAGGACTATCACGGCTGGCGACTTTTAACAGAGTAAAGGTCGGCTCTGAATGGCTAGTCAGCAGGGAGAAATCCTGTCGAAGCTGAATCCAAGCGAGGTTCGATTCTTCGCAAAGTCGTCAGCCGTGATGGTGCGCAGTAGGCGCAGGCAAAGCGCTCACGTAGGGGAAATCACCCTAGATGTAGTTCTAGTGTCGGATTCTTACGAATAGTCCGCTGGCGACGGCGGAACGGCAAGACCCCTTTGATGCTGGTGAATCGACACCGCTAAACGTTAAACGTAGGCTGGTTTGAGTCCAGCCCATGCCGGAAGGTACATGCACCCGGCCACCATCAACTACCTGTCAGCGACTTTGAATACATTGGCGTTTGATGGCAGGTAGCAACCGAAGCGGATTTATCAGGTAGGCATATAGGGCGACCCACTCCGGGTTGCTAGTCTATCGCGCTGATATGCAGCTTCGCGACTGGCCCACGATACGGGCCAACCGCAATTACTGCGGAATGGATGCGGCGGTGGAACTCCGCGCCGGAGACGTAACCGGCAAGAATGCACCCCGAGAGGGCCGCGCCATAGGAGCATCGTGGCAATCCAATTGCTATTCGAGCGCTGGACAGCAGTCGGTAGGCCCGTATAGAAAGACCCACGTTAAGCCTCTAACGTCGGCCCGGACGGTTGGCCGAATCAACCGCACCCGTTGCAAGAAGGCCTCGCCGCAGAGGCATGACGCAACAGCCCGGACGAGGGTAACCGGGCACCTTTAAGCAGTAGCGTTCAGGAAAACGTCTTGGCCGCGTTGACTTCGCTGACCTCCTTCACCGAACCAGTGCCTTATCTGGGCCTGAGCGCTACTACTTAAATTTCCCTCCACTTTTCGGAGACATCACCATGATTCACAACCACCTTGAACGGCTGGCGATATCAGCCTGGCCTGATGATCCTTTGCGCGTTGCGCCTCCCGAAGAAAACGCCCTTTACCCTCGCGTCCATGCGCGAATTGAGCGTGACGCCAAGCAAGAAGCTATTGGCGATATCAAGCGCATTTTGACAGCCGGCACCGGTGTTTTCGAGTCCTACGACAGCTACGGCCATAAATGGGTATTACCTGCCGGTGAGCTCTTCGAGGCGCTAATCGAAAACGAGGAAAGCGACGATCTTGCCGTGATTCTCGGCGCCGTACTGAACCCGGCAAACGGTGGCAAAGAAAAACTTGAAAGCCTGATCGAACGCTTTGCCCAAGGCCATGCGCAGTGCGTTGCCGATGCCACGACAAGCGCGGCGCTGGAACGCTGACATGAGCTTTCTAACTTTCGCTTTGTTCTACGCCGGCGCAATGCTGGCCATTGTATATCTCTTGGAGACCAAGATGCACAACTCAAACTGGCCCGGCGGCGTGGATTACGGGCATCCCAACCACACGCTTATAACCCCGCGAGTCAGCAAGTACGACGGGAAAGGCGCTTGGGCCGAAAACTCAAGCAACCCGCCGTGGGGTTGGCCGTTAGCAATCGCTTTGGGTATTGCCCTGTTCGCCCTGATTCTGTTCGGGCCGACGCTGGCCGCGCGATTAATAGGAATTTGAAATGGGTCAAATCGAAATTCTCGGCATTGATCCTCGCTGCCTCGTCACTGAAAAGCTGAAAGCCCCTTACCCGCTTCCGTTTGTCTCTCGGCGCGCCCTGAAGCGAGTAAAGGAACGCCTGGCAATTCCAAAGTTCTGCAATTGTTGCGGCGGGCCTGTCCGGCTCGTTAACAACATGGAGATCTATGGGCGTGAGTACGGAGACTGGCCTTATGCATATCGCTGTGAACACTGCGAGGCCTATGTTGGTCTGCACCCGAATACTGATTTGCCGCTTGGCACCCTGGCCGATTGCGCAACGCGTGAAGCCCGAAAGCAAAAGAAGGACTTTATCCCCCTTATAGCCACGCAATTTAACGGCGACCGAAATGCGGCGTACCAATGGCTCGCGGACGGAATGGGAATCGAGAAGCGCTATTGCCACTGGGGGATTTTCACAGCGGAACAGTGCGATAAAGCCGCGCACTTCATCGCGAAAAAGTTAAGGAAAACAACATGAGCAACGCAATAGACACCATCGCCAATTACGTTTACAGCTCGGAGGATGCATTTTCGTCCGTGCTCGTTGACCGGTCGATCAACTTTGAGCGTGAGGCCGGTTTTGCGATTCAGGCATTAACGGCCAACGATTACGCGATTGGGCTGGCTGTTAAGAACAAGCAATCTGTTATCAACGCAGTAACCAATATCGCGGCTATTGGAATCAGCCTTAATCCGGCCAAGCGCCAAGCCTACCTGGTTCCGCGTGACGGGAAAATCTGTCTGGACATTAGCTATATGGGCCTGATGGATTTGGCCATGTCTACCGGTTCAATTCTTTGGGCTCAAGCCGATCTTGTCTACGAGCAAGACGGTTTTGCATTGAATGGCTTTGATAAGCCGCCCACCCACCAATACAACCCATTCTCAAAAGACCGAGGGGCAATTGTTGGGGTTTATGTGGTCGTTAAGACGGCAGACGGCGATTATCTGACCGACTGCATGAGCAAAGACGAGATCGACGCCATTATGAACCGCTCACAAGCGGTGAAGTCGGGCAAGTCGTCGCCCTGGAAAACCGATTACGGCGAAATGGCCAAAAAGACGGTTGTGAAGCGCGCCTACAAATACTGGCCCAAAACCGACCGGTTAGACAAGGCCATTCACCACCTGAACACAGATAACGGCGAGGGAATCAACTTCAACCCTCGGCAAGAGCCGACCACGACAAGCCACGAGTTGCCGCCGTATGACGCCGGGAATTTTCAGAAAAATCTACCGGTATGGCGCGATGCAATCAAGGCTGGAAAAGCAACTGCCGATCAGATTATTGCCCGCGCATCCACAAAAGGCGTCTTGAGTGACAAACAGAAAGACCTAATTCGGGCGCCCATCGAAAACGAACCACAAGCCATCAGCGTTGAAGACGCCGAGTTTAAGGCCGCACACGAAGGAGCAGAACAATGAAAGAGTTGCAATTGATTCAAGGTAGCGATCAGTGGTTGGAGGCTCGCACCAAACACTTTACCGCCAGCGAAGCTCCAATAATGATGGGTGCCTCAAAGAAAATGGGCCGCAATGAACTACTGCGGCTCAAAGCCACCGGCAACGAACGCGAGTACAGCGATTGGGTGCAGCGCAATTTGTTCGACAAAGGCCATGCACTCGAAGCGCTGGCCCGTGTACTTGTTGAAGAAGATATTGGCGAGGAACTTTACCCAGTAACCGCCACCGATGATGACGGCTGGTTGTTGGCCTCAATGGACGGCATGACCATGCTTGGCGCCAGGCTGTTCGAGCACAAGCAGTGGAACGAAGAGCTAGCCGCCGATGTTCGTGCTGGTGATCTGGGACCAGAATATTACTGGCAACTTGAGCAGCAGTTACTCGTTACCGGCGCGGATGAAGCGATTTTCGTGGTGTCTGACGGCACACGAGAAAAATGGGAGCAGATGATTTACAAGCCGGTCAAGGGCCGAGCAGAGAAGCTGATTGCAGGCTGGAAGCAGTTTGAAAAAGACCTGGCCGAATATGAAGTCGTGCCAGAAAAGCCCCAGCCCGTCGGCAAGACAATGGAAAGCCTGCCAGCCCTTCGCATTGAGTTGACCGGCGCGGTCACAGCAAGCAACCTGGCTGAATACAAGGCGCATGCCTTTGAAGTTATCCAGTCAATCAACACCGACCTTCAGACCGACCAAGACTTTGCCGACGCTGAAAAGACCGTGAAATGGTGCAAAGACGTTGAAGATCGGCTGGATGCCGCCAAGCAACATGCTTTAAGCCAAACAGCCAGCATTGATGAATTGTTTCGCACTATTGATGCCATTTCGGCGGAAACCCGGACGAAACGCCTGGAGCTTGATCGTTTGGTCAAGGCGCAGAAGGAAAACCGACGCCTTGAAATCAAAACAACGGCTGAAGCATCACTGAAAAAACACCTTGACGCATTAAACGACCGAGTACAACCCGTTCGCTTTACTGTCCAGGCCGACTTTGCAGGCGCAATGAAAGGCAAGCGCACCATTGCCACCCTGCAGGATGCTGCCGACACCGAGTTGGCCAGAGCAAAGATTGACGCAAACCAATTGGCCGACAAGATTGACGCAAACCTGAAGCTGATTCGGGAAGCCGGCCATGACTTCCTGTTTTCAGACCTTCAGGCGCTGGCGCTGAAAGAAGCCGACGATCTGAAAATGCTTATTGACGCCCGAATCACCAAGCATAACGCCGAAGAACAGGCAAAGATCGACGCCAAACTGGCGGCCGCGCGCGATGAAATCAGGCAAGAGGAACAGGCCAAAGCGGTCGATCAGGCGGCAAAGCCAGTTGAGCAAACAGCCAAACCGGTTGAACAGGAAGCGTCAAAAGCCGCCCCATCCGCGTCGACAGGGCTACGCACTGGCTGCTATGGGCGAACACCTACAGCCAAACAAACCCGCCCTACTGATCGTCAGATTATCGACTGTCTGACACTTCAATTCCGCGTCCATGATTCCAAGGTTATCGAGTGGTTGCTTGATATGGACCTGGAAGCAGCCAGCCGGGAAATGGAATCCGCTTTTTAAGGAACTCACATGAGCGAAACAGGTGAAATCTTCAATGCCATGCGCGACCACAAGAAAGCCCTTCGGGCAAAGTATGGCGTGAACTGCCCGCAGTGCGCCATCAAGCGCCCCAAGGCTCACCCGTCAATCCTACTCCCACAGCAACGGTGCCGGGTTGACGGGTACCGCGACCCTCGTCCGGAACTCACCGATCAACAATATCAGGACGTTTAACTATGGCTTCAGTAAACAAAGTGATTCTGGTGGGCAACCTGGGGCGCGACCCCGAGGTACGTTACAGCCCCGACGGCGTGGCAATCTGCAATATTTCGCTGGCCACCACTTCGCAATGGAAAGACCGCAATTCGGGTGAAAAGCGCGAGGAAACCGAATGGCACCGCGTTGTGTTCTACAACCGCCTGGCCGAAATCGCTGGCGAATATCTTAAGAAAGGCCGGGGCGTCTACGTTGAGGGTCGAATCAAAACCCGCAAATGGCAAGATAAAGAGACTGGCCAAGACCGCTATTCAACGGAAATCATTGCCGAGCAAATGCAAATGCTTGGCGGGCGTGATGAAAGCGAAAGCAGCCCTCCTGAGCGCTCGAGCCAGCAACCACCCCAACGGAATCGTGCGGCTGCGCAGCCAGCGCCGGCGGCAAACCTTGCCGATATGGATGACGATATCCCTTTTGATTGAGGGTGTAGAGCCTTGAATGCTGGCGCCCTGCCAGTGCTTTGCACCCCTACCGTCACGAAACCGCTTAACCAACAGTCGTAAGGATCGATCATGACAAACTCAAACTCAGCACACCCAAAAAACTACCCCAGCGTTACGTTAGAGGAAATCGAATCTAACATTGGGAGCGAACATTATTTCACTGGATCTGATGGAATTTGGGGCGCGTACAAAAACAACAACGACGTACGCATGGAGCAGTACAAGCCAGATCACGCAGTTTCTACAAGCATAGAAGCGCTTGGGTTGTTAACTTTCTGCGTGATCGTGCTTCGCAATGGTTTCACAGTCATTGGTGAGTCTGCTTGCGTCAGCCCTGAAAATTTCAATGCGGAAAAAGGGCGTGAAGTTGCCCGAAAAAATGCCATTGAGAAGATGTGGCCACTTATGGGTTACGCGCTCAAAACAAAACTATCAGAAGAGCGCGAGAGAGCCGAGCGCAGACCCGACCCCGCCGACGGAGCGCCAAACCCCGGCGTCCGTTTTTATGGTTAGCCGCCATCGCGAAAGGAACCGCACTATGAAATCAGAAACAACGCTTGAGTGCGTTGAGCTCGTGCTGCGTCAAGCAAAAGAGCCGTTAAGCATTTCGGCCATCGGGTTTAACGCCAAAACAACAGAGGCCGAAACGCGGGAAGCGCTACGCCACCTTGCACAGTCTGGCCAAATTGAACTAATCGCAGGTGGCAGAAACGGCAATCGGTACACATGGCTAAACACAGAGAAACCGGTTGTCTCGAAGGATAACGAGGAACCCCAGGAGCACGCCCAAAAACCAGTAGATGCCGAGTTTCGGGCCGATCCAAATAAAGAAGATCAGATCCTGTTACTGCTTCGCGTCCCAAAAAGAAAGCCACGGGTCATAAAGGGCCTTAATCGAGCCGCGAAAGCCGCCATCGGGGCCGTTAAAAACGGAGCCCCAAGCGCCGATGTTTATGTGCTTCAGCCTGTTGGTAGCGCCGTCCGGGGCGCTATCTGGAAAGGCGCTAACAAATCGTAGTTTTCCATAACCGACCACCCACAGGAAAAAGAAGATGCTCACCTTCGACAACCAAACCGGCCAGCTTAATAACTTAAACCTACGTGCTGAAAAGCACGGAGAAGAAAGCGTAACAGGGGCCGACCTAAAAATTCACATCAACGTTAGTAACGATTTTCTTTCCGAGTTTCACCCTACCCTTAAGTCATCGTTCTATCGCAAACCACACCCTGGCGAGATGGACTTACTCGATCAGAGCGAACAAGAGCCATCACTTAACCGACTCATTTTCGGCAATCGAATATCGGGCTTCAAATGGGATTTTGATGTTGTTGGCGCCACGTTCATTATTCACTTCGGTACCGGCGGCAAATCTGATCTTGTTCTTGAAGAAGCCACAATCGACGGCTTTCAAATCACCCTTATGGACGGCGGCACAATCGGCCTGACCTTCCGAGTCAAGTGCGATCCCGACGAAAAGCAGATCGCAAAACTGGCTTTCCTAATCGGCCATGAGATTGAGTTTTCCATGGAGCCGCCACAAGACAGCATTCCTTCGGAGGGCTAATCGAATGACTTACGCTTTGTTTTACGACACAGAGACATCCTCGCTTCCAATTTGGGAAAAGCCTTCTGAGCACCCAGACCAACCACATATTGTTCAATTGGCGGCCAGGCTGGTCGATTTGGAATCGCGAGACACCATCAGCAGCATCGATGTGATTATCAAGCCAGACGGCTGGACCATCCCGGACGACATTGCCGAAATTCATGGAATCACTACCGAAAAGGCGCATGACCTCGGTGTTCCAGAATCAACGGCACTTGATATGTTCATGCAGCTTTGGGGTCAACGAGAACGGATTGCCCACAATGAATCATTCGACGCCCGAATTGTTCGTATCGCTCAACACAGGTTCAATCGAAACGAATCAGAAATCGATGCCTGGAAGTCCGGCCAAATCCAATGCACGGCAAGACTCGCTACACCGATAGTCAAGTGTCCGCCAACGCCGAAAATGATTGCGGCAGGAAGAAAGCATCACAAAACCGCAAATCTAAGTGAGGCATACGCCTTCTTTACGGGCAATCAATTGGCCAACGCACACAGCGCAATGGTCGACGTCCAGGCCTGCATGACGGTGTATTTCGCCATTCAAGACTTGCGCCAAAAAGAAGCCGCTTAACCACCCCAAACAATCGTCACAACGGAGCCCGCCTCTTGGATAAAGGGGCGGGTTTATTTGTGCGCGCGACTACACGGAGCATCCGACAATGAAGCCATATGAAGACTTCCTAAAACAGAAAATCAAAATGGCAAAGTTCGAAGGCTTCAATGTTGAGGCATCGAGCCTGCACTCGATTCTTTTCCCACATCAGCGCGACATCGTTCGTTGGGCGGTTCAAGGCGGTAACCGGGCAATATTCGCCAGCTTCGGCCTTGGCAAATCGCTCATGCAATGCGAGTGGCAGCGGCAAATTGTTCCGCGTGCCGGCGGTCCAAGTCTGATTGTGTGCCCGCTTGGAGTTCGGCAAGAACTGATTCGCGATGCAGCTATGCTCGGCATCGATCTTCGATTTATCCGCTCCAACGAAGAAATAGATCCTGGGCATCAGTTCTACATTACGAATTACGAATCAGTGCGAGACGGCAAGATTGACCCGCGCAGGTTTGCAGCAACCAGCCTGGACGAGGCAAGCGTTCTACGCAGCTTTGGCAGCAAAACCTATCAGGAGTTTTTGCCCCTCTTTGAGGGCGTGCCATTTAAGTTGGTCAACACGGCAACGCCAAGCCCCAACCGATACAAAGAGCTGATCCATTACGCCGCGTTCTTAGGGCAAATGGATTCTGGCCAGGCACTTACCCGATTTTTTAAGCGAGACTCAAGTAAGGCCGGCAACCTGCAGCTTTACCCACACAAAGAAATGGAATTTTGGATGTGGGTATCTTCCTGGGCTGTGTTCATACAGAAGCCGTCTGATCTTGGGTATTCAGATGAAGGCTACGACCTTCCCGAACTTGACGTGCACACCCATGAAATACCAACCGACTACGACACGGCCGGTGCTGACAAGTGGGGCCAGGGTCTATTAATTCCTGAAACCGCCCTGGGACTATCTTCGGCAGCCGCTGAGAAGCGAAACAGCCTTGACGGTCGAGTCTCCAAGGTACGGGAATTGATCGAAGAATCGCCCGAAGATAATTTTGTTGTGTGGCACGACCTCGAAACTGAGCGCCACGCAATACAAAAAGCGATTCCAGAAGCTGTGAGCGTGTGGGGCACTCAAGACCTTGAGGAGCGCGAGAACCGCATTGTGGACTTTGGCAACGGTAAATATCGAGTCCTTTCCACGAAACCTGTTATCGCAGGATCCGGCTGCAACTTCCAGCGTCATTGTCACCGGGAAATTTTTGCCGGTATTGGCTTTAAGTTCAACGACTTCATACAGGCCATCCACCGGATTCAGCGCTTCCAGCAAAAACACAGGTGCCGAATTGACATCATCTATTCAGAAGCCGAACAGGACATCTTGAAAACCCTGATGGAGAAGTGGCGCCGACACGATCTGATGGTAAAGAGAATGACCGAAATCATTAAAAAATACGGGCTTAACCAGTTGGCCATGCAAGAGCACCTTGCCAGGTCAATCGGCATTGAGCGGATCGAAGTCAAGGGCGAACTGTTCACGGTAGCCAATAACGATTGCGTAGATGAAGCAAAACGCCAGCCTGACAACCATGTCGATCTGATCGTAACCAGCATCCCTTTTGCCAACCACTACGAATACTCGCCGTCTTACAACGACTTCGGCCACACAGAAAGCAACGATCATTTCTGGGGCCAAATGGATTACCTGACGCCCGAGCTATTGCGGATTCTTAAGCCCGGCCGGATTTACGCTTGCCATGTCAAAGACAGGATCCTGTTTGGCAATGTGACAGGTGCCGGCGCGCCGACCGTCAGCCCATTTCACTGTGAGGCCATTATGCATGGACGAAAGCACGGCTTTGACTATATGGGAATGATCACAGTCGTAACCGACGTAGTCCGTGAAAACAACCAGACCTACCGACTCGGCTGGTCTGAGCAATGCAAAGACGGCACAAAAATGGGTGTTGGCAGCCCCGAATACGTTGTTTTGTTCCGTAAGCCGCAAACCGACCGTAGTCGAGGTTACGCCGACACACCAGTCACAAAGAGCAAACAGGATTACACCCGTGCGCGCTGGCAGGTCGATGCCCATGCGTTTTGGCGCTCCAGCGGCAACCGGCAAATCACCGCCGAAGAATTATCCACAATGGGGCCGGACAAGCTGGCCAAAGCATTCACTGAATACAGCCTGCAGAACATTTACGACTATGAGTTCCATGTCCGCATTGGCGAAGATTTGGAGGGTCGAAGCGCCCTGCCTTCCTCATTCATGAGTTTGGCCCCAGGCAGTCACCACCCTGACGTATGGCATGACATATACAGAATGTTGACGCTCAACAGCGACCAATCAAAGCGCGCCGTAGAAGCCCATGTATGCCCCCTGCAATTCGATATTGTCGACCGGCTGATTGAGCGGTACAGCAATAAAGGCGAGGCGGTTTACGACCCGTTTAGTGGACTTGGGCCCGTCCCTTACCGGGCCATCAAGCTTGGCAGGCGCGGCCAGGGCAGCGAGCTTAATTCCGGCTATTTCTTCGATTCGGTTCACTACCTGAAGGCCGCCGAAGCCGAGGCAAAGATGCCGACCTTATTCGATTTTGAGGAAGTGGCATGACAGAGAAACCGCCCCAACCGATTGCGCGTTTGCAACATGTTCAACCCGGCCAGCGAGTGATTCTGGTCGACGACCAGATAGAACGAGTGCTGCTCAAAACAGACCGCTGGTATGGCTATTTCGACGGCATGAAAGCCAGCTTATGCCATCCGGTTAATCCCGCCTCAATGGTGTTTGGTGAAGGCGGGTGGAGAGTGAAGGAATCAGAAAAATGATCAGAAACCAATATTCCCTGGACATTAATCACGAATTAATAATCGACAACTTCGCCGGTGGCGGAGGTGCGTCTTGCGGTATCGAACAGGCTTTGGGAAGACATGTCGATGTGGCCATTAACCACGACCCCGAAGCCGTGGCGATGCATGAGGCCAACCACCCGCAAACCAGGCACTATTGCGAGTCCGTTTGGGACGTAAACCCTCTGGAAGTCACTCAAGGCCGACCGGTGGGGCTGGCCTGGTTCTCCCCTGACTGCAAACACTTCAGCAAGGCCAAGGGCGGAAAGCCGGTCGAAAAGAAGATTCGTGGGCTCGCCTGGATCGTTCTGCGCTGGGCCGCATTGGTTCGCCCTCGCGTGATCATTCTGGAGAACGTGGAAGAGTTCAAGACATGGGGCCCGTTAACCGACGACGGCCGGCCATGCCCAAACCGCAAGGGCCAGACCTTCCGAAGTTTCGTTCGTCAGTTGCAGGAAAAGGGTTACGCGGTCGAAACACGGGAGTTGCGGGCATGCGACTACGGCGCTCCCACAATCCGCAAACGGCTATTCATGATTGCACGTTGCGACGGGCAGCCTATCGTTTGGCC